>NZ_JBHZAH010000089.1:0-22493 GCF_042754225.1 Rhodococcus sp. NPDC059234 | reverse complement strand
GTATAAGAGACAGTTTCGGTGGTGCGGCGAGTCCCGGATCGACGGTGTTGCGTCAGAACAGCGTCGGGTCGTCGAAGCCCGGTGTGTGCTCGAGTGCCAGCAGAGCCCGTTTGGTCACGGTGCCGCCGTGCGCGGAGAAGCCGCCGACGCCGCCGTCGGCCGCCAGGACGCGGTGGCACGGCACGAGGAGCGGAACAGGGTTGCGCCCCAACGCCTGGCCGACCGCCTGGGCCGCGTCGGGGCTGCCGATCCTGGTCGCGACCTCGCCGTAGGTCAGGGTCGAGCCCGGCGCGATCGTGCGGGTCACCGCGTAGACCCGGCGGTCGAAGTCGGGGACCGCCGCCAGGTCGAGCTCGACGTCGGCGAGGGGATCGGGCTCACCGGTCAGGACGGCGAGGACGCCGTCGATCGCGCGCCGAGTGGCCGGATCGGGGTTCGAATCGGTCGCGTCGGGAAACGTCAGCGAGACCCGGTTCGTGGTGAGCGCGTCCGAGCCCTCCGGCAGCGCGACTCCGACGATCCCGCGCTCGCCCCAGACCACCGCGCACCGGCCGATCGGCGTGTCGAAGAGGGTGTATCCCAACGAGGTCACGGGTCAAGTATGCGTCAGCTCACTCGCGGTTGAGGGTCGCCTCCTCGAGGTCGAGTTCGCGCAGCACCTGCCGCAACACCTCGTCGTCGATCCGCCCGTTGTCCCGCTCCGCGATGAAGACGCCCCGCTCCGTGTCCAGCATCTGCAGGCGCAGTGCGCGGAACGCGGCGGACGGGCTCTCGCCCAGCTCGTCCTCGCTGCGCCCGAGCCGCTCCCATGCCGCGTGGGCGCGGTGCTCGCTCCAGGTACGCAGGATCTCCGCGGCCCGTTGGCGGACGGCATCGGGGTCCCCGTCGCGACTGTCGACCAGACTGTCGAGCAGTTCCGTCGCCGCCCGCGCGGCCTTGTCCTGTGCGGCGGCCAGCGCGACCGCGTCGGTGCGGCGTTCCTCCTCGTCGCCGACTCGGAGCCGGGTGATCAGCCAGGGCAGGGTCAGTCCGTGCAGGAGGAGGGTGCCGACCACCACGACGAAGGTGATGAACAGGATCATCTCGCGCTCGGGGAAGGGGCCGCCCGAGTTGACGGTGAGCGGGATTGCGAACGCGGCGGCGAGCGAGACCACCCCGCGCATGCCGGACCACGCGACGATGAACACCGCCCGGACGCGCGGTGCCGGCTCGCGCTCGCGGATCCGCGCGGACAGGAGGCGCGGGAGGAAGGTCGCCGGGTAGACCCACAGCAGCCGGACGACGATCACCGCGACGAGCACCGCAACCGAGGCGCCGGCGACACCGGCCACGCTGCGGCCGTGGAGCCCCTGCACGACGCCCGGCAGCTGCAGCCCGATCAACAGGAAGACGAACGATTCGAGGACGACGTCGACGGCCTTCCACACCGCGGTGTCCTGCAGGCGGGTCGCGTATCCGGCGCGGGTCGCGCGCTGGCCGAGATACAGACCGGCGACCACGACCGCGATCACCCCGGAACTGTGCACCTCCTCGGCCACCAGGTAGGCGACGAAGGGGACGAGGAGCCCGATCCCGCTCTCCATCACCGGATCCGAGAGTCGCGAACGAATCGCGGCGACGACGATCCCGACCCCGACGCCGATCAGGGCGCCGCCGATCGCGGCGCCGAGGAAGGTGCGCACCCCCTCGATCAGGGTCACGCCGGTGCCGATCGCAGCCGCGAGCGCGACCCGGTACGCCGTCAGCGCGGTCGCGTCGTTGAGCAGGCTCTCGCCGCCGAGCAGCGTCATGATCCGCCGGGGTAGTCCGAGGCGCCGTCCGATCGCGCCGGCGGACACCGCATCCGGCGGGGCCACGACTGCGCCGAGGACCAGCGCGGCGGCGAGGGGCAGTTCGGGGATGGTGAGGTACGCGACCGCCCCGACGACGGCGGTGGTTGCCAGCGGCAGGCCGACCGCGAGCAGCCCGATCGGGCGCGCGTTGCGGCGCAGCGCCAGCGAGGAACTGTCGAGCGCGGCCGAGTACAGCAGCGGCGGCAGCACCGCGAACAGCACGAGATCGGGATCGAGTGCGGTGTCGGGAACCCCGGGGATCTGCGAGCCGGCCAGTCCGACCAGCACCAGCAGCAGCGGGGCCGACCAGTTGAAGCGCCGCGCGACCGCGGCGGTGAGCAGCGCCGCCACCGCGACGGCGAGCAGGGCCACGTTCACGGCGGTTCTCCGTCCAGCGGTCGGGTGCGTGGATATCGCACCCTGCAGCATGCAGGATGGACGGTGATGAAGAGAATTTTCCGTCGCGCGGCCGACCACATCCGACTCGCATCCACGGGTGCGGCCACGGTCGTGCCCTGCGACGAGCTGGCGGCCACCATCGGGCCGGACCCCGAGCCGCGCACGCCGGGCCTCTGCGAGGAGTGCACGGCGCTGGGCGAGAACAACTGGGCGCACCTGCGACTCTGCCTCACCTGTGGGCATGTCGGATGCTGCGACTCGAGCCCCCGCCGGCACGCGACTGCGCACTTCGAGCAGACCGGGCACCCTGTCATGCGGTCGCATGAGCCGGGCGAGGTCTGGCGCTGGTGCTACCGGCACGCGGAGATGGGCTGACGCGGACGGGCGCTGTCCGCGACCAGTCCAGTTGGGTTCAACTGGACTGGTCGCGTGTTCCGTCAGTGGTGCGGTGACGGATTGGCGAGCGTCGCGAACTCGTGCTGGGACTGGACGGCCTGCAGGTCGCGATAGGCGCGGGCCGCGTCGTGATCCTCGGGTAGCAGCCCGGCCAGCGGCGCGGCCGGCCGGAACTGTTCGATCCGGAAGAGCCCGGTGCCGCGTGTGCGGCGGGCGATCAGGTGCGCCGCCACGGGGACGGCGAGGACGACGAGGAAGACCAGGGCGGGGAGCATGCGACCATCCTGCGACCAATTGGCATTGCAATAAATATCCAGTTGCAGGACACTGGCCTGCATGGCTGTGCGAGTGATAGGCGCGACGACCCTGGCCCGCGACCTCGGGAAGTGGCAGGACGACGGGCTCACCGGTCGTCGCCGGGCCGCCCTGCCCGCCTACCGCGCGCTCGCCGACAGCGTGCGGCTGCTGATTCTCGACGGCCGGATCCCCCTCGGGGTGGCGCTGCCGAGCGAGCGCGACCTCGCCGCGGTGCTCGAACTGAGCCGCACCACGATCACCTCCGCGTACGCGGTGCTGCGCGAGGAGGGGTATCTCGTCAGCCGGCAGGGCTCGCGCAGCACGGTCGCCCTGCCCGAACTGGTCGCCGGCCGGGCTCCCGTGCCGCCGCGGGACGGGTTCGGCGACCCGGCCGCGGGCCCGCCGGTGGACCTGACCTGTGCGGCGATGTCGGCGCACGTGCCGGAGGTCCGGGCCGCCTACGCGTCCGCGCTCGAGGCGTTGCCCGCGTACCTCGGTGGGCACGGACTCGAGCCGACCGGACTGCCGGTGCTGCGGGAGGCCGTCGCCGAGCGATACCGGCGCCGGGGTCTGCCGACCGAGCCGGAGCAGATCATGATCACCTCCGGCGCCCAGCACGCGCTGGTGCTGCTGCTCGACCTGCTCGCCGGGCCCGGCGAGCGCGTGCTGATCGACCACCCGACCTACACCAACGCGATCGAGGCGATCAAGAGGGCGGGTGCCCGTCCGGTGCCGGTGCCGCTCCGGCTCGCCGAACGGGACTGGGACCTCGACGGAATGCGTAGCAGCGCACGGCAAACCGCCGCGAAGCTGGCGTATCTCGTGCCGGACTTCCACAACCCGACCGGCTACTGCCTCGACGAGCCGGGGCGCGCGCGGCTGGTGGAGATCGCCCGCGAGACGTCGATGACGCTCATCATCGACGAGACGATGTCCGACCTGGCGCTCGACATCGAGCCGCCGGCGCCGGTCGCGGCCTTCGCCCGCGGCGCCGGCCGGGCCGAGGTGATCAGCGTCGGGTCGGCGTCCAAGTCGTACTGGTCGGGCCTGCGGATCGGCTGGATCCGTGCGGAGCCGGCGATGATCAGCGCGCTGGTCGCGGTGCGCTCCGCGCTCGACCTCGGCACCGCGGTGCTCGAGCAGTTGGCGGCGGTGTCACTGCTCGGCGCGGCCGACCGACTGCTGCCGGAACGCCGTGCGCAACTGCGGCGTCAGCGCGGCGCCCTGCTCGACGCGGTTGCCGCGGAGCTTCCCGACTGGCGGTGCACGCCGGGCAGCGGCGGGTTGGCGCTGTGGATGCAGTTGCCGACGCCGATGTCCACCGCACTCGCCGCGACCTCCCCGTACCACGGGGTGCTGCTGGCCGCGGGCCCTCGTTTCGGTCTGGAGGGCGCGTTCGAGCGCTACGTCCGACTGCCCTACGCCCGCAGCGAGGAGGAACTGCGGACCGCGGTGACGGGTGTCGCCGCCGCCTACCGTGCGCTCGGCGGGGTGGTCGAGCGCGACCTCCCGGCAATGGTCGTGTGAATGCGCTATGCGCATTTCGGGCAGGAGTGCGAGGTGTCCACCCAGCCCTCCCGGACCAGGACTTCGAGCACCTCGGCGTACACCCCGCACGGGTCGTTGTGGGTTTCGGGGTAACCGAACACCAGGCGGGCGCGACCGGCCAGTTCGGCGGCGTTGTCGCGACGGCGGTCACGGAATGCGACCTCGGTCATCGAATGGGTGCCGCGACCGTCGAGGCGGACGGTCAGCCCGGCGCCGAACTCGTCGTAGTCGACGTCCTCGAAGAGGGTGCGACCGTCCACCACCACCGGCCCCTGGCGGTGGGGGCTCGGAAGCCCGTGTGCGCGTTCGACATTCGTTGCGTACTCGTATTCGAGGACGGACTGGACGCCGTCGGCGAGGAGCGCGACCGCATCCCCCAGGGCACGCCGGTACCGTCGAGGTCGGCGCAACTCCAACTGCTGCCGCAACAGGCGCAGCGGGATTCGCCCGTTCGTGGCCAGCGCGACAAAGGCGGACATGGCCTCTCGGGCGGTCGGTTGCGCGACAGCGACGTCGACGACGGCGGCGGCCACCGACGACACCGGTCGCCCGTGGTCGACGCGAATGTGCTTGATGGCAAGGGATCTGTGCACCTGCACGCCGGGATGGAGGACCTCGCCGACGCCGGCCGTCGGGTGCGCGGCGGCGGTCCGAGTGGGGGTCCTGGCTGATCGCCGAGTTCTTGCGCGGCACCGTGATGTGGGTCGGTCCGTCGGGCTCACGAATCATCCCCCAGTGTTCGAGCGCGCTCTGATGGCTGAGGATCGCGTGCGGGCCGCCGTAGACCAGCGCCGCGCTGAGGATCATCGGTCGGGTCAGCGGTCCGCTGCTCACCGCCACCACACCGTGTAGCACCGATTGCCACTGGCCGGTGTCGACCCGGTGACGGACGCGAGCCCATGGATAGCCGAACCGGCGCAGTTGCGCAGAGTCGAGGATGCCGTGTTGTGCGTCGAGGAGCGCCTGGAAGTCGGAGCCGTCCATCGAGCCACGGTCTCATTACCGGGCGCGGCGACCTCGCGGACGACCTGGGGAAATGCGCGGCCTGTGGATGAATGCGCTGGCGCGCAGTGGTGCGGTTACGGAGTGCGAGGACTCCGTAACCGCACCACTGCGGCGGAGCCGCAGTTACCGCCAGACGGTGGCGGCGTCGACCGCGCTGGTGGGCGGCGGGGTCGGGATGGTGGTCTCCGAGCGCGAGAACCGCGGCGCCGGACGGTGCTGGGTGACCTTGTCCAGCTCGACGAGCGAGCCGCGCGCGGCGATGTGCGCGTTCTCGGGGGCCTCGGCGAAGGTCAGCACCGGGGTGGTGCAGGCGTCGGTGCCGTCGAAGATCGCGGTCCACTCGTCGCGGGTCTTGGACAGGAACTTCTCCGTGAACACCTTGCGCAGCTCCGGCCACGCACCCCTGTCGTTCTGGCCGGGCAGCTCCGCAGGGTCGAGCCCCAGTCCCTGGACCAGCACCGCGTAGAACTGCGGCTCGATCGCGCCGACGGCCATGTACTTGCCGTCCGACGTCTCGTAGGTGTCGTAGTACGGGGCACCCGTGTCGAGCATGTTCACGCCGCGCTCGTCGGACCACATTCCCTGTCCGCGGAAGCTCCAGATCATGTGCGACAGGGCGAGGGTGCCGTCGACCATCGCGGCGTCGACGACCTGTCCCTTGCCGGAGGTCTGACGCTCGACCAGGGCGGCGAGGATGCCGAAGACCAGGAACATCGAGCCGCCGCCGAAGTCGCCGACCATGTTCAGCGGCGGCACCGGGCGCTCACCCTCGCGGCCGATCGCGTGCAGCACGCCGGTCAGCGAGATGTAGTTGATGTCGTGGCCGGCGGACTGGGCCAGCGGGCCTTCCTGGCCCCAGCCGGTCATCCGGCCGTAGACGAGCTTCGGGTTGCGCTCGAGCGCGACGTCGGGGCCGAGGCCCATCCGCTCGGTGACGCCCGGACGGAAGCCCTCGAGGAGCACGTCGGCACGCTCGACCAGCCCGAGCACCACCTCGATGTCGGCGGGGTCCTTGAGGTTGGCCTCGACGATGCGGCGGCCGCGCTGGGTCTGGTCGTGGCGCTGGTCGGCCCCGGGGATCATGCCGGCGCGCTGGACGCGGATGACGTCCGCGCCGAGGTCGGCCAGCAGCAGGGCGGCGTGCGGGCCCGGTCCGATTCCGGCCAGCTCGACCACGCGGACACCCGCGAGCGGACCCTTCCTAACGTCTTCTGCGGACACGGTTCTCCTCATTTCGAGCGCGGGCGGAACGTTGACTCGACAGACGTTAACCCTTTGCCGCCGTCGGGTGTGCTGCGGGTCACGTGGGGCGGGACCCTTGCCTGGCGGGGGTGGGCCGAGCACAGTGGAGTTCATGGCGTTCCCCGGTCGTCTCGTGGCGTTCGTGGCCAGTACGGACCTGGACGTGTCGTCGAGGTTCTACGTCGACACGCTCGGACTCGAGGTGGTCGACCGCACTCCGTTCGCGCTGATCGTGGACGGCGGTGGCGGAACCCCGCTCCGGGTGACGCTGGTGCAGTCCAAGGTCGACCCCGGGTACACGGTGCTCGGGTGGCAGGTCGAGGACCTCGACGCGGCGGTCGACGACCTGCGCGGCAAGGGCGTCGAGTTCACCCGGTATCCCGGGATGGACCAGGACGACCGCCACGCGTGGACGGCCCCGGACGGGACCCGCATCGCGTGGTTCCACGACCCGCACGGCAACGTGCTGTCGCTGCACCAGGCACCCGCGACCCGGTAGCCCCCGGTGTCAGGCCGGCAGCTGGCCGTGCACGAATCCGGCGAGCAGCACCGCGAACCCGCCCATCTCCCCGACGACGAGCGCGAGCATCGACAGGTGCAGCGGGACCCCCGCGTGCGCGAACTGGTTGTCGGTGTCGCGGGCGGCGCCGTGGACGACGTAGCTGCCGATCGCGGAGACGAAGAAGAACACCACGACGGCGGCGGCGGTCAGGTTCACCCAGGTGGGCCAGTCGCTCAGCTCGACGAACACCGCGATGAGCAGCGTCGCGAACGAGTACATCAGTGCCGCCCGGTGGGCGATGTCGACGTAGGGGTGCGCGAGGTGGTTCTCACTGACCGCCATCTGCCGGTACTTCCACACGCCGAGACCGAGCGCGAGCAGGAAGATCAGTCCGGCGGCCAGCAGCGTCAGCGTGGTGTCGATCCCCAGTTCCATGGCGCCAGTCTGACGTGCCGCGAACCGTGCGCGATCGGTACCCCGACCGGGGGGTCGATCGCACACAGGCGGCGGAGCCGCTAGAGCCGGTACCAGGCGCGGGCGTTGCCGCCCAGCACCGCCTCGAGGTCGTCGCCGACGGACTCGGTGATCAGATCGAGGTCGGCGGACTCGAACGCGCGGCGGGCCCGCGTGCCGGGCAGGTCGGTGCCGAACATCAGTGCACCCGGGTTGACCCGGTGGATACGTCGCAGCGCGTCGCCGACGTCGTCGATGGTGGCGCGCCCGAATCCGGTCGCCTTCACCTTCACGCCGCGGTCCACCAGGTTCAGCAGGTAGGGCAGGCCGCGGGTGGACATGCCGAGGTGGTCGACGCTGACCGCGGGGAGCTTCTTGAACACGGGTTCGAGGGAGAGCAGCAGCGCGGCGTCCACGTAGAACTCGGCGTGCCAGCCGGCCAGCTCCCACGCCCGCAGGGCCTGCGTGGTCAGCAGCTTCACATCGGTCGCGCTGCGCCGCAGGTTGAACCGCAGCGCCCGCACGCCCGCCCGGTCCAGCGCGAGGATGTCCTCGTCGGTGGCGTCCTCGGGGAGCTGGGTCACCCCGACCCAGCCGGGGCCGAGTTCCTCGAGCGCGGCGACCAGGTAGTCCTGGTTGGTGCCCTGGTACGAGGCGGTGACGACCGCGCCGCCGTCCACGCCGAACCCGTCGACCCGCGCGCGGTAGTCGGCGATGGTGAACGGGTCCGGCAGGTAGCCGTCGTTCTCGACCAGCGCGAAGCGCGGATCGATGATGTGTACGTGGGCGTCAAACACCGCTCGAGAATGCCTTGTCTCAATAGCGAGATGCGGCGTCCGCCCCGATCACAGGGACGGACGCCGCATCGCTGATGGAACCGTCGATACTACTTCTTGGAGGCGCGGAGCATGTCCTCGCGCTCGACGACCTTGATCCGCTCGCGGCCCTCGGGTTCGCCGAGCGACCGCTCGTGCGCGTCGAGGCGGTACCAGCCGTCCCAGGTGGTGAAGGGTACCTGCTTGCCCTCGAGGAAGGCGGTGACGGCGTCCTCGGCGGGTTCGGGGGCGCCGACGAAGTTCGCCGAGTCCTCCAGCAGGCACGCGACGGTCTCGTTGGCGTCGCCCTTGGTGTGACCGATGAGCCCGACGGGGCCGCGCTTGATCCAGCCCGTGACGTAGGTGCCCGCCAGGTGCGAGCCGTCGTCGCCGATGACCCGGCCGGCCTCGTTGGGGATGGTGCCGGCCTGCTCGTCGAACGGCAGCTTGGCGATGTTCTGCGAGAGGTAGCCGACGGCGCGGTAGACGGCCGTCACGTCCCAGTCGTTGAACTTGCCGGTGCCGCGGACGTTGCCGGTGCCGTCGAGCTCGGTGCGCTCGGTGCGCAGGCCGACGACCTTGCCGTCCTCGCCGAGCACCTCCGTCGGCGACTCGAAGAAGTGCAGGAACAGCTTGTGCGGGCGGTTGCCCACGTCGCGGATCGCCCAGTCCTGCAGCGTGTTCGCGACCATGTCGACCTGCTTCGAGTTGCGCCGCGCGGCCTCGGAACCCTCGTCGTAGTCGATGTCCTCGGGGTCGACGATGACCTCGATGGTCGGGGAGTGGTCGAGCTCGCGCAGCTCGAGCGGGGTGAACTTGGCCTGCGCCGGACCACGGCGGCCGAAGACGTGCACCTCGACGGCCTTGTTGTTCTTGAGGCCCTCGTACACGTTCGCGGGGATCTCGGTCGGCAGCAGCTCGTCGCCGGTCTTGGCGAGCACGCGGGCGATGTCGAGCGCGACGTTGCCGACGCCGAGCACCGCGACCTTCTCGGCCTCGAGCGGCCAGGTGCGCGGAACGTCCGGGTGGCCGTCGTACCAGGAGACGAAGTCGGCGGCGCCGTAGCTGCCGTCGAGGTCGATGCCCGGGATGTCCAGCGCGCGGTCGGCGTTGGCGCCGGTGGAGAAGATCACCGCGTCGTAGAAGCGGCGCAGGTCCTCGAGGGTGATGTCGGTGCCGTAGTCGATGTTGCCCAGCAGCCGGACCTGGTCCTTGTCGAGCACCTTGTGCAGGGCGGTGATGATGCCCTTGATGCGCGGGTGGTCGGGCGCGACGCCGTACCGGATCAGGCCGAAGGGCGCGGGCATGCGTTCGAACAGGTCGATGGACACGCCGCGGCCCGATGCGGTGTCGGACTTCATGAGGGCGTCGGCGGCGTAGATGCCGGCGGGGCCGGCGCCGACGATGGCGATGCGGAGCGGACGATTCTGGTCAGTCATCTCGAACGAACTACCTCTTCGACTAGCGGACGGACGGTTCGGTGCTGGTACCAGCCTTACCGGCGAGTCTTCAGCTTAAACTGAGCCGTACCTAACTGGTGAGTGCAGCCCTCTCGCCGGGCCCTCGTGAGTCGATCCTCCGCCACGGCGGCCGACTCCGCTAGGGCACCCCGGTTTGAGGGGCCACAAGCAACGGTTGTGACAAGGCAGCGTTGCCGGTGGCGGCCGCGGCCGCAACCCTTGCCGGCACCGCTGCGCGAAACCCTTCCCGGTTCGCCCCGCCGTATGCTCGGACGGGGCCCGCGGTCGGGGAGGCTGCCGCCGCGTGAGCGCCTCCGCGGGGTTGTGAAAAACTGTTCCCATGAGCTACGCAGGCGACATCACTCCCGAGCAGGCATGGGACCTGCTGCGCGAGCATCCCGGGGCGGTCCTCGTCGACTGTCGTACCGACGCGGAGTGGCGGTTCGTCGGGGTGCCCGACACCTCCGAACTGGGCCGGACCCCGGTGTTGATCGAGTGGGTCAGCGTCAGCGGCGCCCGCAACGACAACTTCGTCGACCAGCTCAAGGAGGCCGGCATCACCGGCGGCGAGGAGCGTGAGGTCGTGTTCCTGTGCCGCTCGGGCCAGCGTTCCATCGGCGCCGCGGAGGCGGCGACCGCGGCCGGTATCGGCCCGTCCTACAACGTTCTCGACGGCTTCGAGGGTGGCATCGACGCGAACGGTCATCGCGGCGCGGTCGGCTGGCGCGCGGTCGGACTTCCCTGGAGGCAGCAATGAGCGGCATTCCCCAAGGCGGCGCGTTCCGCAAGGAGCTCCCGCCGAACGTCGGACTCGGCACCCTCGGCGTGCGCGCCGGCGTGATGCGCACCGGGTTCGAGGAGACCTCGGAGGCGCTGTTCCTCAACTCCGGCTTCGTCTACGAGTCCGCGGGCGCGGCCGAGCAGGCTTTCACCGGCGAGGTGGACCACTTCGTCTACTCCCGCTACGGCAACCCGACCGTGAAGATGTTCGAGGAGCGGCTGCGCCAGATCGAGGGCGCCGAGGCCTGCTTCGGCACGTCCAGCGGCATGTCCGCGGTGTTCACCGCGCTCGGCGCGCTGCTGAAGGCGGGGGATCGGCTCGTCGCCGCCCGCAGCCTGTTCGGCTCCTGCTTCGTGGTGTGCAACGAGATCCTGCCGCGCTGGGGCGTGGAGACGGTCTTCGTCGACGGTGACGACCTCGAGCAGTGGGAGCAGGCGCTGTCCGTGCCGACCACCGCCGTGTTCTTCGAGACCCCGTCGAACCCGATGCAGGCCCTCGTGGACGTGCGCCGGGTCTCCGAGATGGCGCACGCGGCGGGCGCGCAGGTGGTGCTCGACAACGTCTTCGCCACCCCGCTCCTGCAGCGCAGCCTCGATCTCGGCGCGGACATCGTGGTGTACTCCGGCACCAAGCACATCGACGGGCAGGGCCGCGTGCTCGGCGGCGCGATCCTCGGGCCGAAGGACTACATCGAGGGTCCGGTGCAGAACCTGATGCGGCACACCGGCCCCGCGCTCAGCCCGTTCAACGCGTGGACGCTGCTCAAGGGGCTCGAGACCATGCCGTTGCGGGTCCGGCACTCGGTGGACTCGGCGCTGCAGATCGCGACGTTCCTCGAGGCCAGCCCCGCGGTGCGGTGGGTCAAGTACCCGTACCTCGAGTCGCACCCCCAGTACGAGCTGGCGAAGGCGCAGATGAGCGGCGGCGGCACCGTGGTGACCTTCGAACTCGACGCACCCGAGGGCGAGGGCAAGAAGCGCGCGTTCGAGGTGCTCGACGCGTTGCGCGTGATCGACATCTCCAACAACCTGGGCGACGCCAAGTCGCTGATCACCCATCCCGCGACGACCACCCACCGGGCGATGGGTCCGGAGGGTCGGGCCGCGGTCGGGCTCACCGACGGGGTGGTGCGGCTGTCGGTCGGGCTCGAGGACGTCGAGGACCTGCTCGCCGACCTGGAGAACGCGCTGCGCTAGCGGCGGACGGACAGCGAGATCGGCTGTGTCGACAGGTTTCTCACGGTCGGTGTCGGTGCTGAAGGTCGCCGATCTCCCCACTGTCCCATTGGTTCGGCCGGGCTGAACCGATGGGACGGTGGGGAAGTGGTCGGGGTCAGCCGAACGGATCCTGGGTCCGTCCGACGAGATCGGCCACCGAGTCCAGCACCAGTGTCGGCCGGTACGGGAACATCTCGACGGACTCGCGGGTGGAGATGCCGGTGAGCACCAGGATCGTCTGCAGCCCGGCCTCGAGCCCGGAGACGACGTCGGTGTCCATCCGGTCGCCGATCATGAGGGTGTTCTCCGAGTGCGCCCCGATGGCCCGCAGGGCCGAGCGCATCATCAACGGGTTCGGCTTGCCGACGTAGTAGGGCTCGCGGCCGGTGGCCCGGGTGATCAGCGCGGCGACGGACCCGGTCGCGGGCAGCGAACCTTCCCGCGACGGTCCGGTCGCGTCGGGGTTGGTGGCGATGAACCGGGCGCCGCGCTCGACCAGCCGGATCGCGGTGGTGATCGCCTCGAACGAGTAGGTGCGGGTCTCGCCGAGCACCACGTAGTCCGGGTCCTTGTCGGTGAGCACGTACCCGATGTCGTGCAGGGCGGTGGTCAGCCCCGACTCCCCGACGACGTACGCGCTGCCCTCCGGGCGCTGGTTGGACAGGAACGTCGCGGTGGCCAGCGCCGAGGTCCAGATCGACTTCTCCGGGATGTCCAGGCCGGTCTGGACCAGGCGGGCCCGCAGGTCCCGCGGGGTGCGAATGGAGTTGTTGGTCAGCACGACGAACGGCGTGCCCGACTGCTGGAGTTCGGCGAGGAACTTGTCGGCACCGGGAACGAGGTGATCCTCGTGGACGAGCACGCCGTCCATGTCCATCAGGTACGTCCAGCCGGAGCTCTGCTGTGTCGGGTTCACCCGTCAATTGTGCGCGCCGGTCGGTGGACTCGCGGATCGGGCGCACGACGTGTTCGTCACTCCCCGGCGTACGCCTTTCGCAGGGCGCCGATGTCGAGCTTGCGCATCTGCATCATCGCGGCGACCGCCCGCTGGGCGCCGGCCGGATCGGGTCCGCCGAAGATCTCGGGCAGCACCGACGGCACGATCTGCCACGACAGCCCGAACTTGTCCTGGAGCCACCCGCACTGCGACTCCCGACCGCCGTCGGCGGTGAGCGCCTCCCAGTACTCGTCGACCTCGTCCTGGTCGGCGCAGTCGACCTGGAAGGAGATCGCCTCGGTGAACGCGAACTCGGGTCCGCCGTTGAGCGCGGTGAAGTCCTGCCCGTTCAACGTGAACGCGACCGTCATCACGGTTCCGGCGGGCATCGGCATGCCCTCGCCGTACTGGCTGATCCCACCGATCGACGAGTTCTCGAAGACCGACGTGTAGAACCGGGCTGCCTCTTCGGCCTGCGAGTCGAACCACAGGCAAGGGGTGATCTTCTGCATGAGCTCAGTCCTTTCGGGCGGGCGGAACACGACTCACAGATGCAGACCCGGCCGCCCGGCGAAACTCATCGCCCTCGACGTCAGAAGCGGCGGATCTGGTTGATCGGCGGGAGGTCGGACAGCGGAGTGAGCCCGATCGGCACTCCGGCGCCGTACGCGTTGAACACCTGGCCGAACCCCGCGTAGATGCCGACGTGGTCGTTCTCGGGACGGAACGTGACGATGTCGCCGGGCGCCATCGCGGCGAACGGGATCGGCGTCCCGGCCCAGGCCTGGTCCTGGCTGACCCGCGGCAGCCTGATTCCGGCCTGCCGGAAGGCCCACTGCGTGAGGCCGGAGCAGTCCCAGGCGTTCGGCCCGGTGCCGCCCCACAGGTACGGCTTGCCGGACTGGGAGGTGGCGGCCGCCAGCGCGATCAGCCCCGCCGGGCTCGAGATCGGCAGGGGAATCACCGCGCTGCCGCCCGCGCTCCCGGAGCTGCTGCCGTCGCTGCCGACGGCCATGGCCGGCGCGGCGGGCAGGGCGAGGGCGCACACGGTCAGTGCTCCCGCGACGATTGCGGTTCGGAGTGTGCGTCTGCTGCGGTTCGAGCTGGAGGGGGCCATGTGATGTGTCCTTGTCCGTCGGCTTCGAAGAAGATCGCTGCACTTGGTGGATCACGAAATGACTACGCAGTGTTACAGATCACATGTCAGTGTGCCTCGAAGTGTCATCGCCTGTTGTCGAACGACCCAGCGTGATGCGTGCCGTGGTGTGAGGATGTACGGGTGGCAGACGCCCCGATCGATCCCGACTCCCGGCCCGACGAACGCTTCACCCTCGCCAGCGAGCGCACCTTCCTCGCCTGGATGCGCACCTCGCTCGGCTTCCTGGCGGGTGGGATCGCGATGGTGCACCTCGTGCCCGAGTTCAGCACGTCGTGGGTCCGCACCCTGCTCGGCACCGTGATGATCCTGCTTGCCGTCGCCGCTCCGATCGTGGGACTGCGACGGTGGGTGCAGGTGCGGCACGCCCTCGAGCGGGGCGCACCCATGCCCGAGGAACGGGAGTTGTGGGTGTTCGCGGTGGTGGTGGCCGCGGTCGCCGGCTTCGCCGCGGTGGTCACCGTGATCGGCGCCGTGCACTGACCGTTCGCGGTCCGTGGGACCCGCCGGGTGGCGGGTGTACGGGTTTGGCTAGGTTCGCGAGAACGGCAGTCTCGAAACGACTGTCACGAATCGGGTATCACTCCACGAGGAGGAACGGTGGCTCTCAAGCTCGGGTACAAGGCGTCGGCGGAGCAGTTCGGTCCGCGGGAGCTGGTGGAACTGGCCGTCCTGGCCGAGGCGCACGGGATGGACTCGGCGACGGTGTCGGATCACTTCCAGCCGTGGCGGCACAATGGCGGTCACGCGCCGTTCTCGATCGCGTGGATGACGGCGGTCGGGGAGCGTACGACGACGCTGCAGTTGGGGACCTCGGTGATGACCCCGACGTTCCGGTACAACCCGGCGGTGGTGGCGCAGGCGTTCGCGACGATGGGCTGCCTGTACCCGGGGCGGATCATGCTCGGTGTCGGGACGGGCGAGGCGCTCAACGAGATCGCGACCGGCTACGCGGGCGAGTGGCCCGAGTTCAAGGAGCGGTTCGCGCGGCTGCGCGAGTCGGTGCAGCTGATGCGCGAACTGTGGAAGGGCGGCCGGGTCGACTTCGAGGGCGAGTACTACTCCACGAAGGGTGCCTCGATCTACGACGTGCCCGAGGGCGGGATCCCGGTGTACGTCGCGGCGGGTGGTCCGGTGGTGGCCCGCTACGCCGGGCGGGCGGGTGACGGGTTCATCTGTACCTCGGGCAAGGGCATGGAGCTCTACACCGAGAAGTTGATGCCCGCGGTGACCGAGGGCGCGGAGAAGGTCGGCCGCGACGTCGCGGGCATCGATCGGATGATCGAGATCAAGATCTCCTACGACACCGATCCCGAACTGGCACTGGAGAACACCCGGTTCTGGGCGCCGCTGTCGCTGACGCCGGAGCAGAAGCACTCGATCGAGGACCCGATCGAGATGGAGGCCGCCGCGGACGCGCTGCCGATCGAGCAGGTCGCCAAGCGTTGGATTGTGGCCTCGGACCCCGACCAGGCGGTCGAGCAGGTCAAGCAGTACGTCGACGCCGGGCTGAACCACCTGGTCTTCCATGCGCCGGGGCACGACCAGCGCCGGTTCCTGGACCTGTTCGAGCGCGACCTCGCCCCGCGGCTGCGCGCGCTGGCCTGAGATGGGCCTGGCCCCGGATCCAGGCGAGGGCAGCCGGATCCGGGGCCAGGGGTGCGAGGCGAGCTGGTAGGTCAGGCGACGAGCTTGGCCTTCAGCTTCGCGAGCGTCGGGGCGTCGAGCCCGAGGCCCTCGGACAGGTACTTGCCGACCGTGCCGTAGTCCGCGGTGATCTGGTCGAGACCGGCCTGCAG
The DNA here is from genome assembly GCF_042754225.1 of Rhodococcus sp. NPDC059234. Classification (NCBI taxonomy): domain Bacteria; kingdom Bacillati; phylum Actinomycetota; class Actinomycetes; order Mycobacteriales; family Nocardiaceae; genus Rhodococcus; species Rhodococcus sp. NPDC059234. The sequence continues at coordinate 6,654 of NZ_JBHZAH010000089.1, read as the reverse complement.
GTAGCTGGCGTCGACACCGAGGACCGGGGTCAGGTTGGTCGCGGCCTGTGCGCCGAGCGCGCCGGTGATCTGCTGGAGGATCTTCTGATTGTTCTGCTCGAGGTAGGTGTTGCTCAGCAGGTAGTCGTCCATGATGGTCTGCTGCGGCAGCCCGGCTAGCGACTGCAGCAGCATCGCCGTCCAGCCGGTGCGGTCCTTGCCGGAGGTGCAGTGGAAGAGCTGGGCTCCGTCGTTGTTCGCGATGTCGGTCAGGACCGTGGCGAACTGGGCCCGCTTGGCGGCGTCGGTGACGAAGGACTTGTTGGTGTCCACCAGGAACTGGGCGCCCTGCTGCGGCGAGGTGATCGTCTGCGCGAGCTGGATCAGGTTCGAGAAGTCGATCGGCACGTTCTTGTACTGCGTGCCGGCGGGGAGCTTGTCCACGCCGCCGACGAGCGGGTTGGAGATCTCGGACTGGCCACGCAGGTCGTACGCGTCGGCGACACCCAGTGCGGTGAACGTCGCCAGGTCGGCCTCGGACGTCTTGGTCGGTGCGTCGGAGCGGTAGATCACGCCGCGCTTGAGGTGGTGTCCGTTCGCGGCCGCGTATCCGGCGCCGGTGTTGCCCGCGACGTCGCGGAAGTTGGCGACGGTGGCGAGGCGCGGAGTGTCGGCGAGGTTCGGGGTCTCCGGGCCGAGCGAGCCCGTGCCGAGGGAGCCGGTGTCGAGGGCGCCGAGCGGGCCGAGGTCGAGCGCGCCGGCCGCGGTCGGCGCGGACAGCAGCAGTCCGCCGGTGAGCAGTGCTGCGGCAAAGGTCTTCATTGTGCGAGTGGACATGTGGAACCTTTCTCCAGGTGGAGATGTGGACGATCAGGGGGCGACGTCGGCGAGGCCCGTGAAGCCGTAGCGGCGGTGCGGGCCGATGACGCCGATCTCGAACAGGCCCGCGCCGGTGTGGGTGTCGCCGCCCTCCGAGAGGGTGAAGCGGGCGAGGTTGTCGACGGGGCAGAGGATCTTCTTCCAGGGTTCGATGTCGGAGACCTTCTCGCGCAACCCCTGGACGACGAGGTCGCCCTGCCACATGCCGTGCCGCCAGTCCTGTTCGAGGCCGTACCCGGTGCCGACCCCGAGGTAGTGCGGCAGCACCGGCTCACAGGTGACGGTGACGACCTCGTCCGGCCCGCCCGGTTCGCCCGGACGGCGGAACCGCAGCGTCGACGTGGCCACCTCGCGGGTGCCCGGCACGAAACGCAGGTCGTGCTCGGGACGCCCGAGCCACTGCGCTTCCCGGGTGCGGTCCGCCCACACCCGGGTGGCGTCCTCGACGATGCGCCGGCCGTCGGCATCCTCCTGGATCACCGTGATCACCGAGAACTCGTCGAACTGCATGATCGAGTAGATCCAGAAGAAACTCTGGGTCGCCGCGATCACCGGATCCGCTCGGCGCCCCGGCGGTTCCGCTTCGCCGACCGGGCGAACCCCCCACGAGCGGTCGCGGTTGCCACGCCACCGGTCCTCGGTGACCGGGATCGTCTCCCCGTCGACGGTCAGTGCGCCCTGCCAGGACCCGGTCTGCACGAAGCGCTGCGTGTCGAACGTGACGCGTTCGAGCTGCCGGTGGAAGTGCCGGGCCTCGAGGTTCGCGGGCACGTCGGAGGTGAACTCGAGGTCGAACGACAGGTCGGGGGCCTCGTCGCTCGGGTCGAGGACCACCCGCAGCCGGTGCAGACCCTCGAGCACCTCGATCCGCAGCGGTCCGACCGACAGGTCCATCCGGTCGTCCCCGAGAGCCCGGGAGGCGCGGAAGACGATGTGGTCGTCGCCGCGACGCAGAACCGCGAACCCGTCGCACACGCCGAGATTCGGGTACTGGCCGAGTCCGACAATCAGGAACAGCGGATCCTCGGAGTCGACGCCGGGGTGGCAGTTGAAGTAGTAGCGGTCGTAGAAGTTGCGGTCCGAGGTGCCGACGTGCCGGACGGTCTCGGCGATCTGGTGGACGGGATAGTCGTCGAGGGGCGAGAGGGTCACAGCTGCACTCCGATGCCCGACCAGTACGTGCCGTCGAGCATCGCCTCGAGCGAGGCGCGGTGCAGGATCATGTCGTCGGGGTCGGCCGGTGCGGGTGCCTGCCCGAACGCGATGGTGCGGGTCTGCACCCGGAACATGACGACGGCGTGACGCAGCGCCGCGTAGAGCGTGTAGAACTCGATGTCCTGGGCGTCGTGGCCGGTGTGGTCGCGGTACTCCGCCACGACATCGGCCGGGCGCATGAAGTCCGGCAGGCCGGGCAGTCCGGCGAGCGAGGCCAGGTCGTCGAGGAACCGGTGCAGGTAGATCATCCAGCCGAGATCGAGCTCGCGGGGGCCCAGGGCAGCCATCTCCCAGTCGAGGACGGCGGCGGGCGCGAAGTCCCGGTACATGATGTTGCCGATCCGGGAGTCGCCCCAGCACAGCACCGCGGGCCCCGCCGGTGCCGGCATGTTGGCCTCGACCCAGTCGAGGCCCCGTTCGATCAGCGGCGAGCGGGGCCCGTCGCCGGTCGCCCACTCGTAGTAGTTCCGCTGCTCCCGGATGTGGGCGCGCAGCCCGTCCGTCGCGGTGAGCGGGGTGTGGGGATCAGTGCCGGCGGGCCGCAGCAGCGCGAAGCGACGGTCGGGTTCGGGGATCGCGTGCAGGTCGGTGAGGACATGGACCGAGGTGTCCTGCAGGCGGCGCTGGTCCTCGGTCGCGGCCTCCGACAGCCAGGACCCGAACGTGTAGGGCATGACGTCCGGCGGAACGTCGCCGTCGAGGCGCTCCATCACGAAGAACTCGCCGCCGAGCGGCTCGGTGGAGGTCTCGGACCAGTACACCCGCGGAACGGGTACCGACGAGTGCTCGGCCACCGCGCGCATGACCTGGTACTGCCGGTCCAGGTCGTAGGTCGGGAAGATCGGCACCGCGGACGCGGACGGCGCGATCCGGGCGACCAGGTGGTGCTCGGATCGCTGCCCTGCGTCGGACCACGTCGCGCTGAACAGCACAGTCTCGTTCGACATGCCGTTCGCTGCGGGAACCTCGACCGCGGTCACCTCGGGCGCCGCGTCGGACTCGAGGATCGAGTCGAGCCATTCCTGCAATCGGACGCGCAGTTGCTCCGGGTCCTTCCGGGATTCGCCCGGGCGGGCGATTTCGGAGTAGTCGGGTTCCGGTTCCCGGGGGGTGGTGTCCAGTGGTGATTCCATGACCAGTCCTCGTGATGTGACGGCCGGGTTGCGTCCGCCCAGGTCGGGCAGAAGCGACGCGGCTAGTGTTCGGGGGGCGGTGGCACCGAAACCGTGTCGTTACAAGATGTAACGACAAAGCCGTGACACAATGTAACGGCCGTCACAGGGCTATGCAAGGGGTTTGGAGAATGTCGAAGGAACGGGCGGCGAAGCACAGGCTCGGGCCACAGCGGAATCCGGCGATCGACGAGGCGGTGCTGGAAGCTACCCGGGAACTTCTGGTGGAGAAGGGATACGCGGGGGTCACCGTCGACGCGATCGCCACCCGGGCCGGCGTGGGGCGCCCGGCGATCTATCGCCGCTGGCCGTCGAAGGCGCACATCGTCAACGACGCGGTCTACCCGGTGCTCGACACCGACCGTGACGCGGACATCGATGCCGAACTCGGTACCCAGGGCGCGATGGCCGACCAGGTGCGTGACCTCGTCTACGGCGCGGTCGCGTTGTTCAGTGCGCCGGCGACGCGAGCGGCCGCGCCGGGACTGATGAACGAACTGCGGTCCGACGAGTCGCTACGCGGGGTTCTGATCGAGCGACAGCTCGCCGGGGTCCGGACCGAGTTGGCGAGGCGTCTCGGCGACGCCATCGCGCGCGGCGAGATCCGCGCCGGCGTCGACGCCGACACCTTGCTCGACATCCTGGGGGGCACCGCGATCTTCGCGCTGTCCATGCGTGACGTCGAGGACAGCGAGTCCCTCGCTGCCGCCCTCACCGACATCGTCCTGCACGGAATCCTGCCGCACCCGGAGCACTAGGCTTCCGCGCATGGATGCCAGCGACTCGGTCAGGGAAACAGCGCGCCGGATCGGGGAGGTGTTCGGCGGGCTGCCCCGGGTGCTGAGGTTCCGGGCCGCCGTCGACGAGGAGAGCGACGGCCAGGCGCCGGACGAGGTGTCGGTCGCCGTCGGCGACGACTGCCCGGGGCCCGGCTTCTCCTCGTACGCGACCCTCGACCTGTCCCGGTATCCCACCAACGTCACCACCGCGGACGGCAGGCCGATCCACACGGAGCTGGTGACGGTCGGCCGCGCCGACTACCGGACGATGGCCGACGTGCTCGCCCAGTGTGCCTTCGCGGTCGCCTCCGGATCCTTCCACGTCACGCCGAACACGATTGTCCCCAACGCAATCCGTGAGGCAGACCCGGACCGGGTGATGAAGCACGTGCTGCTGGTGGTCCCGTTCATCTGGCCGGAGCTCGAGATCCTGGTCGACCACGAGGACGCCGTCAGCACCTGGCTGCAGGCCGTCCCGATCAGCGACGCCGAGCTCCAGTTCGCCTCCACCCACGGCACCGAGCAGCTGTTCGGGCGGCTCGAGTCGGCGGGCGCCGACGTGTCCGACATCGATCGCGCGTCGGTGGTCTGACCGGGCGAACCCCCGTGAAACGCTGAATTCCGCCGGTCGCGGGCATAGGCTTTTGATCATGAATCGGCCTTGGCCGCTGATTCGGCGGCAGCTCGAATTCGAAACGCTGAAGTCCGCATTGACCTCCGACGCCGGTGCGTGTGGGGTCGTTCTCACGGGGGACGCCGGAGTCGGCAAGACCACCCTCGCGCGGGTCGCGACCCAGTCGGTCCCCGGTGAGGTGCGCTGGGTGGCAGGTACCGAGTCGGCCCGCAGCATCCCGCTCGGGGTGTTCGCACATCTCGTCGGCTCGACCACGTCCCGGGACCCGGTGGCCTTCATGTCGGCGGCCCGCGAGGCCCTGCTCGGCGACGGCGAACCCGTGGTGATCGGGGTCGACGACGCACACCTGCTCGACCAGCTCTCGGCGACCTTCCTGCACCAGTTGGCGATCGACCGGGCGGCGCACATCGTCGCGACCGTCCGCAGCGGCGAGTCCACCCCGGACGCCGTCACGTCGCTGTGGAAGGACGGGCACCTGATGCGCCTGGAGTTGACCCCCTTCACCCGCGAGCAGAGTGTCGCCTTCATCGAGTCCGTGCTCGGCGGGCCGCTCGAAGGGCTGAGCGCGAAGCTGATGTGGGAGGCGTCCGGCGGCAACGCGCTGTTCCTGCACCACCTCGTGGAGGGGGCCCTGGAGGCCGGAACATTGCGTGAGCGGCGCGGGGTGTGGCAGTTGCGGGGCCGGGCGGCGATCACCTCGGAGCTCGCGTCACTGCTCGAGGACCGCATCGAACACCTGCCTCAGGACGTGATGCGGGTGCTCGAACTGCTGACCTTCTGCGAGCCGCTGGCCCTCGACACCCTCGGCGACCTGGCCGGAGCGGACGCCGTCGAGGACGCCGAGCAGCGTGGGCTGATCCAGATCGTCGAGGACGGTTCGAAGGTCGAGGTCCGGTACAACCACCCGATGTTCAGCGAGGTGGTCCGCCGCCGGGTCGGGCGTGCCGCGGCCCGGCGGTTGCGCGGCAATCTGGTCGAGGCTCTGCGGACCCATCCGGTCGCAGGGCCCAGCGACCGGATCCGGCTCGCAGAGTTGGCGCTCGACAGCGACCAGATCCCGGACGCCGAACTCCTCGTCGCCGCGGCCAAGGACGCCATCGCGCTCGCGAACGTGCCCCTCGGTGAACGGCTGGCGCGTGCCGCGGTCGACCGCGGTGGCGGATTCGGACCCTCGAACATGCTGGCCCGGGCGCTGCTGTGGCAGGGCCGGGTGGCCGAGGTGGAGGCGTTGCTGAGCCGATTCGACCCCGACCAGCTCGACCAGCGGCAACTGGTGCGGTGGGGCTTGACGCGGATCGCCAACCTGTTCTGGTCCGGCGGCGATGCGGACGCGGCCGACGAGGTGCTCGCGGCACTCCGCCTGCGGGCCACCGACCCCACCGCGGCGCTGGTGGTCCGCGGGCTGGGCGCCACCTGCGCCGTCTTCGAGAACCGGCTCGGGGAGGGGCTTTCCGACGCGAACGCGGTGCTGGCCGAGCCGGACCTCTCGCCGTGGGCGGAGGAGTGGGCCAGCTTCGCCGGCGGCCTCGCGCTCGCGCTCTCCGGGCGGGGTACGGAGGTCGCGGCGCTGGCCGCCCGCGGCGATACCGTGATGACGAAAGTGGACGGGCTGACCCGGTACCCGGCGGCGATGGGGCCGATCCTGGCACTGGTGCTGACCGGGGACTTCGACGCCGCCGAGCGACGGGCCCAGCGGTACCTCGACTACTCGGCCACGACCGGTCGGTACCTGGGATGGGGTCAGGCCAACATCCTGTTCGCGTCGGTCGACCTGGCTCGCGGGCGGTTCGCGGACGCGGCGCGGCGGCTCGAACAGGCGATGGCGGCGCTCACCGTCGGCGACACCGGCTCCGCCATCTCCTGGATCTTCCCGGCGTATCCGTTTCTGGCGCATGCGTATTCGGTGCTCGGCCGCGGCGCCGACGCCGCGGCCGTGGCCGCCGCGGGGGAGGAGCGCTACGGCCGCCATGTGGCGGTGTTCGGGCCGATGTACGAG
>NZ_JBHZAH010000088.1:0-22653 GCF_042754225.1 Rhodococcus sp. NPDC059234 | reverse complement strand
GAACGGTGCCGGGACGCCCCTGGCCGACGGTCTCCGACGGCTACGCGCTGCCGGGATCCTTGAGCGACTTCGGTGCCGCGAGCACGTCGTTGATCCGGTACTGGCTGGCCGCCGCCGCAGGCGTGTTGTGTTCGACCTTGCCGGCGCGGGCGAGGCCGGACAGGACGGCCACGACGATCGACTCGGCGTCCACGTTGAAGTAGCGCCGCGCCGCGGTCCGGGTGTCGGAGAAGCCGAACCCGTCGGTGCCGAGCGTGGTGTAGTCGCCGGGCACCCACTGCCGGATCTGGTCCGGGACCGCACGCATCCAGTCCGAGGCCGCCACGAACGGGCCCTCGGCACCGGCCAGGGCCGCGGTCACGAACGGCGTCGGGGCCGTGAGGTCGGGGCTGCGCAGCGCGGCCTTCTCGCACTCGACGCCGTCGCGGCGCAGCTCGCCCCACGAGGTCACCGACCACACGTCGGCGGACACGCCCCAGTCGTCGGCCAGCAACTGCTGTGCGCGCAGGCCCTCCGGCATCGCGACGCCCGAGACCAGGATCTGCGCACGCGGCCCGGACCCCTCGGACCTGTTGTAGCGGTAGATGCCCTTGAGCAGGCCCTCGACGTCGAGGTCGGTCGGCTCGGCCGGCTGCTGGTACGGCTCGTTGTAGATGGTCAGGTAGTAGAAGACGTTCTCCCCGCCGAAGCCGTCCACACCGGGCGTGCCGCCGTACATCCGGCGCAGGCCGTCCTTGACGATGTGCGCGATCTCGTAGGAGTACGCCGGGTCGTAGGTGACCGCCGCCGGGTTGGTCGACGCGAGCAGCAGCGAGTGCCCGTCCGCGTGCTGCAGGCCCTCGCCGGTCAGGGTGGTGCGGCCCGCGGTGGCGCCGAGCACGAAGCCGCGGGCCATCTGGTCCGCCGCCGCCCACAGGCCGTCGCCGGTCCGCTGGAAGCCGAACATCGAGTAGAAGATGTACAGCGGGATCATCGGCTCGCCGTGTGTGGCGTACGAGGTGCCGACCGCGGTGAACGAGGCCGTCGACCCCGCCTCGTTGATGCCCTCGTGCAGGATCTGCCCGACCGAGGACTCCTTGTAGGCGAGCATCAGGTCGGCGTCCACCGAGGTGTACAGCTGGCCGTTGCGGTTGTAGATCTTCAGCGACGGGAACCACGAGTCCATACCGAAGGTGCGGGCCTCGTCGGGGATGATCGGCACGATCCGCTTGCCGATCTCCGGGTCGCGCAGCAGCTCCTTGAGGATGCGGACCAACGCCATGGTGGTCGCCACCTCCTGCTTGCCCGACCCCTTGCGCACCGAGTCGTAGGTCTTGTCCTCGGGCAGCGTCAGCGGTGCGACGTCGGTGCGACGCGAGGGCAGGAACCCGCCGAGCGACTTGCGGCGCTGCAGCATGTACTGGATCTCCGGCGCGTCGGGCCCGGGGTGGTAGTACGGCGGCAGGTAGGGGTCCTTCTCCAGTTCGGCGTCGGAGATCGGGATGCGCTGCAGGTCACGGAAGCGCTTGAGGTCGTCGAGGGTGAGCTTCTTCATCTGGTGCGTGGCGTTGCGGCCCTCGAAGTGCTTGCCGAGGGTGTAGCCCTTGATGGTGTGCGCCAGGATCACCGTCGGCTGGCCCTTGTGCGCCATCGCCGCGGCGTAGGCGGCGTAGACCTTGCGGTAGTCGTGGCCGCCGCGCTTGAGGTTCCAGATCTCCTGGTCGGACAGGTCCTTGACCAGTTCCTTGGTGCGCGGGTCGCGGCCGAAGAAGTGCTCGCGCACGAAGCCGCCGTCGTTGGCCTTGTAGGTCTGGTAGTCGCCGTCCGGCGTCTCGTTCATCAGGTTGACGAGCGCGCCGTCCTTGTCGGCGTGCAGCAGCGCGTCCCACTCGCGGCCCCAGACGACCTTGATGACGTTCCAGCCGGCGCCGCGGAAGAACGACTCCAGCTCCTGGATGATCTTGCCGTTGCCGCGGACCGGGCCGTCGAGGCGCTGCAGGTTGCAGTTGACGACGAAGGTGAGGTTGTCCAGACCCTCGGTCGCGGCCACGTGTGCCAGACCCCGCGACTCGGGCTCGTCCATCTCGCCGTCACCGAGGAACGCCCAGACGTGCTGGTCGGAGGTGTCCTTGATGCCGCGGTCGTGCAGGTAGTGGTTGAACCGGGCCTGGTAGATGGCGTTCATCGGGCCCAGACCCATGGAGACGGTCGGGAATTCCCAGAAGTCCGGGAGCAGGCGCGGGTGCGGGTACGACGGCAGTCCGCCGCCCGCGTCCGCGTGGCTGTGCTCCTGGCGGAAGCCGTCCATCTGCGCGGCGGGGATGCGGCCCTCGAGGAAGGCGCGGGCGTAGATGCCGGGGGAGGCGTGACCCTGGATGAAGATCTGGTCGCCGCCGCCGGGGTGGTCCTTGCCGCGGAAGAAGTGGTTGAAGCCCACCTCGTAGAGGGCGGCGGAGGACGCGTAGGTGGAGATGTGGCCGCCGACGCCGACGCCGGGGCGCTGCGCGCGGTGCACCATGATCGCCGCGTTCCAGCGGATCCAGGCGCGGAATCGGCGCTCGACCTCCTCGTCACCGGGGAACCAGGGCTCGTTCTCGGTGGGGATGGTGTTGACGTAGTCGGTGGAGGTGAGCGCGGGGATCGCGACGTTCCGCTCGCCGGCGCGCTCGAGCAGTCGCAGCATCAGGTAGCGGGCGCGGGACGGACCCGAGCGGTGCAGCAGATCGTCGAAACTCTCGATCCATTCGCCGGTCTCGTCCGGATCGATGTCGGGAAGGTAGGAGGCGACGCCCTCACGGATCACGCGTACGCGGCCATCGGCGCTGGGTACGGGATGCGGCGTGGGTTGCGATACCGGGTCCTGGGTGTGCTCGGACAACATTTGCTCCTCATCGCGGTGGACGCTCGGTGCGGCGCCCGATCCAGCCGAGTCGCCAGTGTGACGGCGGCTCGGTTTACAACTTGACGGTGATCTACATCAATCCTGCCAAATCGTTGACGGGACGGCGAAGGCGAGGGTGATTCCCCTGGATCCGAATATTTGTTGGTCTTTTCGGCGCGGTCCGCTTGCGCGAGAGCCGTCGAGCATGTTCGCTTTCACTACTGATCCGCACCGACCGGTGCTGGCCTTGATGTTCGTCAACAAGAGGAGGACACCACCGTGGTCGCCGCGGCCGACGCCCAGAACTACGCCCAGAAACTCGGCATTACCAATGACATGGTCGTTCAGGAACTGGGTTGGGACGAGGACACCGACGATGCTCTGAGGGCATCGGTGGAGGAGACCATCGGCGGGGAACTCCTCGACGAGGACTCCGACGAGGTGATCGACGTGGTCCTGCTGTGGTGGCGGGACGGCGACGGCGACCTGGTCGACGCTCTCATGGACGCCATCGGCCCCCTCGCCGACGAGGGCTTCGTGTGGGTGCTCAGCCCCAAGACCGGTCAGCCGGGACACGTCGAGCCCAGCGAGATCGCCGAGTCCGCGCCGACCGCGGGTCTGACACAGACCTCGGCCGCGAACCTCGGGTCCTGGTCGGGCAGCCGGCTGGTGCAGCCCAAGGCTCGTCCGGCCAAGCGCTGACCGTCCACCCGCAGACCTAGGAGTCGTCGTGCCTCTCGAAGTCGGCGCCGTCGCGCCCGAGTTCACCCTGAAGGACCAGAACAACCAGGAAGTCTCGCTCTCGGACTACCGGGGTAGCAAGAACGTGCTGCTGGTGTTCTACCCGCTAGCGTTCACCGGAACCTGTCAGGGCGAGCTGTGCCGCGTCCGCGACGGTCTGCCGAAGTTCGAGAACGACGACGCCGCCGTGCTCGCGATCTCGGTCGGCCCGCCGCCCACGCACAAGATCTGGGCCGCGGAGCAGGGCTACACCTTCCCGCTGCTGTCGGACTTCTGGCCGCACGGCGCGGTCGCCCAGGCCTACGACGTGTTCAACGACAAGGCCGGCTTCGCCAACCGCGGAACCTTCGTCGTCGACAAGGAGGGCATCATCCGGTTCGCCGAGATGAACGGCCCCGGCGAGGCCCGTGACCAGGCAGCTTGGGAGAACGCGCTCGCCGCGCTAGATTCCTGAGTGCAATTCGGTGGACGATTCGGTCTGCCGGATTTCGGGCGTGTAGCTCAGTGGTAGAGCTCTGGTTTTACACACCAGCGGTCGGGGGTTCGAAACCCTCCGCGCCCACAGATCCCGACACGAGCGGCTTCGGTAATCGCGCGAAACCCCCAGCAGTAGCTGGGGGTTTCGCGCGATTCTGATTGCTGCGACCGATCTTCCGAGGATCTCGCCGAGTCAACCGAGTGCGGAATCACGGTCCCTGTGGAGCTCTCAGCTCACGGGAGCAACCACGTCCTCGCGGGCGTACTCCCGGATCACCGATCGGATTTGTTCCGCGACCTTGTAGATATCGACGACGGATGCGATGTCGTACCGCGCCCCCATCTTGTTGCCATTCTCGAACGTCGTCACGTACTTGACGCTCTTGCCGTTCAGATGCAAGCGGATGATTGGCTTCCGGTTGTTGTCGTCCAACAGAACCGCGAAGTACGTCTTCGCATCCCTGTGGACGATCCGTTCGGGCGCGACCTCAGCGACAGCGATAGCCCTCACGATGTTGAAACCCTCGAGTTCTTCGTCGGTGGTGACGATGTCAGGGTCCGGGGCGCTCACCGAGTCAACCTCTACCGTCACCGCGCCCGCCGGCAACGAAGCCTCAATGCTCCCGGCGTTGGGCAGATCTCCTCCGAGGGCGTTCTCGAGCCGATCATTCACCTGATCGCCGATGTACTGACTGGTCGCTTTGGTCACGAGGGGCCGGAACTGGTCAACGACCTTCTGCGTGGCCTTTCCCGCGTATGCCCGGGAGACGAAGTACCGAATCCAATCGTCGGACGGGGTCTTGATCTCGGATGCCATGATCCTCTTGATCATGCCGATGTACTTGAGCTCCTCGGCTGCGTTGATCACAGAATCAAGGTCGAACGAGTCCTTCGACAGTTTCTGCATCTCGGGTATCAGTGTGCGGTCGATATCGAGGAGATCGAAGACCAGGAAGGGCTTTTCGTCCATCACATTGGGTGCGTCTCCGTCGGTGTACACCTGGTACGCCTGTCCGTTCGTGAGGATTGCGATGCGGGCTGACGTGACGGCGAAGTATCGGAAGAGCTGGGACGCGTGGCGTAGGTTGAGCGGTTCGCCAATCTTTTTGCATTCAACCAACATCCGGACCTCGCCGTTCTTCAGGATGGCGTAGTCGATCTTTTCCCCACGCTTGACTCCGACGTCGGCGACGAACTCCGGCACCACCTCGCTGGGGTCGAAGACGTCGTATCCGAGTACCGATGAGATGAACGGCATGATGAACGCGTTCTTCGTTGCTTCTTCGGTCTCGATGCCGCGTTTCTTGTCCCTGATCTTTCCGGCGAGCGCGTTGATTGCTTCAGCGAAATCCATAGGTGCAGCTCCTGGTTCGACTGGTCGGCTGGTGGGTGAGGTCATGACGACCGCTGACACGAGGTTCGCGCGGTGTTGGAGCCGCGACCTTCTCCCGACATGCAGCGTCGACAAGCCGACTACTTCTAACAGGTTGATTCGACAAATCCTGGACATCAGGAGGTGTTTCCGAATCTCTGACCGAACGAATGACACTGGACCTCTACCCGTAGGCAAGGGCGCGTCAGGCGCTGTCAACGCGTATACGAGCGGGAACGCTACTTCTTCTTTGCCTTCTTGGTCTTCTTCGCCGTCCGAGCGGGCTTGCGTTTCACCGCGTTCTCCTTGGAGGCGGCGGTATTCTCGCGGAGCGCACGCTCGGCCTGGCGCAGGCTGTCCATCAGTTCGGGCGACCGGAGCAGGAAGGTGGACTCCTGCAGGGCGAGGTAGCGGTCGCGAGAGATCAACACCGCATTGGCGTTCTTGCCGGCGATCTCGACCGCGACCGTGTCGTCGTTGACTTGTCGGACCAGTTGGTTCAATCGCTTGCGCGCGGATTTCACGGTTGTTGGCGCCACTGCCGACTCCATTCGCTGAGTAACTGCGTTGCGAATCTTGCCATTCCGGCGCCGATTTCGACTCGGCAACCGTGTGCGAGGTCACAAGCAGAGTTCACCCGGGCTTCACCTGAACCGGCACGCTGCCTCCTACCGTGGAGCTACGGCCCTGCTGGGGCCGTGGCATCGATCGATTGCCTCCGAACGTGCATGACGCCCGTGGGGAGACCAGATGGAATTCCTTGCCGCTCTTGCTCTCGTCGCCGCCGCTCCGGTCGGCGTGCTCGGCGCCTACCTCACGGTGTGCGCGCTGTTTCTCACCGAACTTCGCCGCCGCGACCGTCTCGACCACCACAGATCCGATCCGGGCCCTGCCAGGCGCCCGAGACGCTGACCCGTGGCCGTCGCCGCTACGACTGGTCATCGGGCGTGGACGGCGCCAGGTCGTGCCGCTCCAGGAAGTCCAGCGCCGCGTCGGCCACCTCACGCCAGCCGTGGTCGGCCGCGAGCGAGTGCCCGCGGTCGGGGAAGACCTGATACTCGGTGACCCCGAGGTTGCGACGCTGGATGTTGTACGCCGACTGGACCAGCGGCTCCGGGACCAGCCGGTCCTGCCCGCCGGCGACCATCAGCAGCGGTCCGCGGGCGCTGCGCGTGTCGACCTTCGCGGGACTGCCCGGCGCCACGTTCGCGAGGGCGGCCTGGAACAGCGGCCGGCCCGGCGCGGGAATCGCGAAGTCTGCGAAGATCCGGTCCGACTCGTCGCGGGCGACCGCGTTGGCGAACGTCGCGTGGAAGCTCTCCGGGGTGTGCGACCAGGTCTTCGAACGCAGGCCGGGCCTGCTCACGACCGGCAACACCGACCGGATCTGGGTCGGGGACATCCGCAGCACGCCCTTGAACTGGGCGGGGGCCAGCGCGACGGCGGCTCGGGCGAGTCCGCGGCCCAGCAGTCGCTGCGCGATCAGGCCACCGAACGAGTGGCCGACCACGATCGGGGTGTCGGGCAGCCGCGAGATCAACGCCGCGTAGTGCTCGGTGGCCTCGCCGATGCCCTTCTTGTTCAGTGCGTCCGGGTCCTGTCGGGTCGCCTCGACCGTGGTCGCGTCGCCGGGCCAGCCCGGGGCGATGGCGTCGTAGCCCGCGGCGGTGAACAGGTCCACCCAGTCGCCCCAGCTGATCGGGTGCATCCACAGTCCGTGGACGAAGACGACGGGGACGGTTCGGGACTGCGACACGGGACGGCTCCTCGGGGGACGCGGTGCGGGTGCCGACCGTCGGCATCTGCCGGAAGTCTAGGACCGGCGTCCCGGCGCGACCGGGACGCCGGCGGATAGGCTCGTCGTGTGCGCCTGATCACGATCATCCAGTCCTCGGCTCTGGTCCCGGTGTGGCTGCGCATTCTGCTGCTGCTCGCCGGGGGAGCCAAGGTGTGGGGAGCCGGGATCTACGCGGGATGTCACTTCGGCGGCAAGGACATTCGGATGGGGCTGGGGACGTTCGTCAACCGCGGCGTGCTGTTCGACTGCACCGCCCCGATCACCCTCGGCCGTCAGGTCGCGGTGGGGCACGGTGCGCAGTTCATCACCAGCACCCACGAGATCGGTCCCGCCGACGGTCGCGGCGGCCGGGTCTATCACCGGCCGATCGTGGTCGGCGACGGCTGCTGGATCGGCGCGAGCGCGATCGTGCTGCCCGGCGTCACCATCGGGCCGGGGTGCATCGTCGGCGCGGGCGCCGTCGTCACCAAGGACTGCGAGCCGAACGGCGTCTACGCGGGCAATCCGGCCCGGCGGATACGCGACCTGCCGCTCGACGCGCCCGGCGCGATCAGCGGGGAATCTGCGGCAGCGACTCCGGGCAGCTGATCCCCGCCGCGTACAGGACGAACGTCTCGGCGTCGCCCTCCCGGTAGCCCAGGCTCCGCAGCGCGCTCAGCGCGATGTCGTACCGGTTCCGGCGGGGCAGGGCGAGCTTCTCGCAGACCTGCGCGGTGTGCGCGACGATCCGCTCGTCGGACTTGCCGTCGAGGGTCGGCACCTCCGAGCGCACGTCGGCCAGCAGGTCGAGCTGGGACTCGCTGAGCCCGCGGTCGGGCTCGGGGGAATGGGTGCCCACCATCGCGGCGACCATGATGCCGACACCCACGAGTACGGCGAGAAACTTCGTCACGACTGTCATGGATAGCAGCCGGGACTCCCGCTGCGTAGACCTGAAATCGTGCGGATTCGATGTCTTCCCAGGACGGTCCGAAGAATTCACCGGCAGGTCACCGCCGCGCCGATCGGGTGGTGCCCGGTGTTCGGTCACCCCCTCGACCGGCGAGGGTGCGCCGCAGCACCGGCCGCGCCGCCTGCACGCTCACCAGCACGAGCGAGATCCCGACCGCGAGCGTGACGACGAGCTGGATCATGGCCGCGGGGCTGGTCACGATCGCGGCGCCCACCAACGGGAACAGGAACAGCAACGCGCTGCCCGCGCCGGCGAGCGACATGGCCAGCAACGGCGTCCGCGCTTCGCGAAGCCGGGCCGCGTTCATCACGCTCACCGGTGTGCCGGTCAGCGCGAGGCTGCGGTAGAGCGCACGGTTGTCGAGGACCGCGGACACCTGGGTGAGCGCCGAGGAGATCGCGGCCAGGACGAACGTCGCGCCGAGCGTGAACAGCACGCCTGTCCGCATGTCCGTGAGCAGCTGCTCCTGCCCGGGCTCCGGGTTCGGGCCCGCGTCGCCGATGGCCGCGAGGAGGGAGGTCGCGCCCGCCACGAAGCTCGCCATCGCGACTCCACCCACGTTGCGCCACACGGCCTTCGGGTTGTCGAGCACGCGGCGGGCCGCGATCAGCGAGGCGGCGTCCGATGCTCGGGCGAGCATCACCCGCCCGAGCATCGAGACGACGAACGGTCCGATCAGCGCCACGACGCCGAAGCACATCGCGAGCCCGATCAGGATGACGGTGACGCCGGACGCGGCGCCACCGACGGCGCCCCAGCCGACGACCACGGCGAGGCCGACAGCGGCGATTGCCCATTTCGGCGCGGGCCGCGGGCTGCCTGCCGTCACGCCGAGCGGGCCGACGAAGACCTGCCGCATCCCGAGCATCGAGGTCAGCGCGGCCAGCACGGTCATGCCGACGACGACGCCCAGCAGGGGAAGCGCCCCCACCCACAGTTCGCCCACCGCGAAGGCCCGCCCCTGGAACCGGAGCAGGGCGATCAGCGGCAGGGCGACGAGGTAGCCGACGGCGCCGATCACCGCGCCGGCCAGACCCTGCAGACCCGATTCGGCCGCGCACAGCCCGACGATCTGTCGAGGGGTCGAGCCGAGCAGTCGCAGCGCGGCCAGTCGTTCGTCGCGGCGGCGGGCCCCCAGTCGGGCGGCGGCGAGCCCGAGCGTGACGGCCGGGACGACCACCAGGACCGAGGCGACGCCGGCGAGGGCGCGATACGTCTGGGCCTCGGGTTCGCCGGTGCGACCGGCGAACGCGCCGTAACCGCCGAGCACCGTGAGCAGCAGGGCGGTCGACGCGGCGAACGCGACGACCGGCAGCGCGTAGGTGCTCAGGGTCCTGCGGCCCTCGCCGCGGATGGTGAGCACGGCGACCCGGGCGGTCGCGCTCACGCCGCCACCTCCCGCGCGACCAGGGAACCGGCCTGCATCGTCAGGGTGCGGTCGCACCAGCGGGACACCTCGACGTCGTGCGTGACCACCACCAGTGCGGACCCGATCTCGCGCGCGGACTCGCGTAGCAGGCGCATCACCTCCCAACTGGTCTGCGCGTCGAGCGCGCCGGTCGGCTCGTCCGCGAACAGCACCGCGGGCCGGGTCACCAGGGCACGGGCGATCGCGACGCGTTGGGCCTGGCCGCCCGACATCTGGCCGGGCCGCCGGTCCTCGAGGCCGTCGAGGCCGAGCGGTGCGAACAGGGCGTTCGCCTTGCGCTTCGCCTCGCGGACGGTGGCGCCGCCCAGTATCAGCGGGAGCGCGACGTTCTCGATCGCGGGCAGTTCCGGCAGCAGTTGACCGGACTGGAACACGAACCCGAAGGACTCGCGGCGCAGCCGGCTGCGCTCGTTCTCGCCGAGGGTCTCGATGTGGTGCCCGCGGACCAGGACCGCGCCCTCGTCCGGAGCCACGATCCCCGACAGGCAGTGCAGCAGCGTGGACTTTCCCGAGCCCGACGGTCCCATGATCGCGGTCGCGGTGCCGGCGTGGAAGTCCGCGGTGACCCCGCGCAGCACCGCGGTCGTGCCGTAGGACTTGCCGACGGCGTGCGCGGACAACACCGGGAACTGCGGGCGGGGATTCGGGGTGGGGGAGGTCATGCATCCACTCTCGTGCCGCGTCGTCGCGATGTCGTCGGACCGTCGCGGGATTGTCGCCGGTGCGCGGTCATACCTGGGTATGACCCACGCACCGGCGATTGGTAGACATACCTGCGTGAACTTGCGCGGGTCGGCACGAGCGACCGGAATCCTGATCGGCTTCGCCGCGGACCGGGCCTTCGCCGATCCCGCGCGACTGCATCCCGTGGCCGGCTTCGGACGGGCCGCCGCGGCGCTCGAACGTCGCAGCTACCGCGACGG
Source organism: Rhodococcus sp. NPDC059234 (assembly GCF_042754225.1). NCBI lineage: Bacteria > Bacillati > Actinomycetota > Actinomycetes > Mycobacteriales > Nocardiaceae > Rhodococcus > Rhodococcus sp. NPDC059234. Next base: position 12,101 of record NZ_JBHZAH010000088.1, on the reverse strand, counting down.
CCGGGTGGCGGGACTCGTGCACACCGGACTGCTGGTCGCCGCGGTCACCGGCGGGACGGTCCTCGCCGGTCGCGTCGCGGGCCGCCTCGGCTGGGTGGGGGAGAGCGCGGTGGTCGCGGCGGCGACGTGGACCGCGCTCGGCGGGACGTCGCTGAGCCGGGTCGGCGCCGACATGGCCGCCAGGCTCGAACGCGACGACCTCGACGGCGCGCGGGCGCTGGTCCCGTCGCTGTGCGGTCGGGACCCGAGCTCCCTCGACGGCGCCGGAATGGCCAGGGCCACCGTCGAATCCGTCGCGGAGAACACCTCGGACGCGACCGTCGGGCCGCTGTGGTGGGCGGCCGTCGCCGGGGCTCCCGGCGTGCTCGGCTACCGGGCGATCAACACCCTTGACGCGATGATCGGCTACCGCTCGGAGCGGTACCTGCGCTTCGGCTGGGCCGCGGCGCGGATCGACGACCTGGTGAACCTGGCGCCGGCCCGGGCGACCGGACTGCTCGCCGTGGCCGTCGCACCGGTGGTCGGGGGCTCGCCCCGGGCGGCGCTGCGGGCGTGGCGACGCGACGCGGCCAACCATCCGAGCCCCAACGCCGGTGTCGCCGAGGCGTCGATGGCGGGAGCGCTCGGCGTCACGCTGGGCGGGCGCACCGAGTACCCGCACGGCGTCGAGCAGCGGCCCACCCTCGGGGACGGACCCGCCCCCGCGGTCGCGGACCTGCGGCGGGCGGTGCGGCTCTCGTCCGCCGTGCAGATCGGTGCCGCGGTCGGGTCAGCGGCGCTTGCCGTAGCGGTCGGCGAGCTTGGCTTCCGTCGCCGTCATGGTCGTCGGCTCGGCGGAAGCTGAGCGGCGCCGCCGCTGCGGCAACACGACGTCGTCCTCGTCGATCGCGGAGGACGCCTCGGGGGTCGCCGGGACCGCTCCGCCGGTGGCGGGCTCGGTGGCCACCGGGGGAGCGGCGGCGGTGCCGGTTCGGTCGCGGCGGCGCTCCCGGATCTCGGCGCGCACGAAGTACGCCAGTCCGAGCGGCGCCATGATGCCGAACGCCAGCCACTGCAGCCCGTACGACAGGTACGGTCCCGCGTCGAGCTGCGGCAGCGGGATCGCGCCCAGCGAACCGGGCTGGTCGCCCGCGAGCTGCAGGTAGACGTCGACGGGCGTGACCCCGACCGCCCCGCCGATCTGGGCGGGGTTGATGAAGTAGACCTGCGGGTACCCGTTCTCCTGGATCGGGTCCTTGCCTGCGACGGTGCCCTCGGACATCCGCGGGCGGGCGGCGATCGTGACCTCGCCGGTCGGTGCGGGTGCGAACTCCGGGGGTCGGCCGCCCTCGACCGGTCGCACGTACCCGCGGTTGACCAGCACGATCCGGCCGTCGCTCAGCTGCAGCGGGGTGATCACCTCGAAGGCGGGCGCGTCCTCGATGGTCCGCAGCCGGATCAGCACGTCCTTGCCGGGCAGGTAGGTCCCCGTCGCGCTGACCTGGCGCCACTCGTCGTGGGTTGCGAGCGGACCCGACGTCGGCAGGATGGACTCGACCGGCACGGGGGCCGCGGAGACGGAGTCCGCGATCAGCTGGTTGCGCTCCGAGGTGCTGGTGTTCTTGTGGAGCTGCCACGGCGCGAGGAACCAGAAGCACATGAAGGCGAACGCGGCGACCACGACGGCCAACACCAACCAGCCCGGACGCAGCAGAAACTTCAGCCTTCGCACGCATCCACGGTACTTGTCTCGCCGGCCGGCCCCGGCTACCGGTGCTCGCGCACCCACTCCAGCAGGCCGGGGACCGCGGCCTCGATCTGCTCGCGGACCAGCTCGAACTCGTCGGTGCCGCCGTAGTAGGGGTCGGGCACCGAGTCGCCGTCCGCGTCCGGGTCGAAGCTGCGCAGCAGGCGCCGGCGTTCGGTGGGCACCCCGAGGTGGGCGAGGGCGCGGTCGTGGCCGGTGTCCAGCGCGACCACCAGGTCCGCACCCAGGTGGTCGCGGCCGACCTGCGCGGCCCGATGCCCGGTCGGGTAGCCGTGGGCGCGCAGCACCTCGTTGGTGCGTTCGTCCGCCTCGTGCCCGACGTGCCAGTCGCCGGTGCCCGCGCTGCTGACCCGGACCAGGGCGTCCAGGCCGGCATCCCGCAGGCGGCCGAGCAGGATCTTCTCCGCCATCGGGGAGCGGCAGATGTTGCCGGTGCACACGAAGGTGATGTGCAGCGGCACGCCGGTCACGCGGTCAGTGCTCATCGAGTACCCGCCCGAGTTCGTCGACGGTCTCCACGCGCCAGCGTGCGTCGGCGGCCTCCCGGTCGGTGCCGTAACCCCAGTCGACGAACACCGTCGGGATGCCCCAGTGCGCGGCGCCGTGCACGTCGTGCTCGCGGTCACCGACCATCACCACGCCCGTGGTGCCACCGGCCGTCGGCTCGATCCCGAGCCCGCGCAGGGCGTGCTCGATGACGTCGACCTTCGCCCGTCTGCCCGTGCCGCCCTCGCTGGCCCCGGCGATCACCTCGAAGTGCTGCGCCAGCGAGAAGTGCTCGAGGATGCGGTGCGCGAAGCGCTCCGACTTCGACGTCGCGACCGCCAGGCGGGTACCGGTGGCGGTGAGGCCGGTCAGCAGCTCGTCGATCCCGTCGAAGACGGCGTTCTCGGACCATCCGACGGCGTCGTAGCGGTCGAAGTAGGCGTTCAGGGCGGTCTGCGCGGCCGTCTCGTCGAGTCCGAGCGACCGCAGGGTGTCGATCATCGGCGGCCCGACGACCCGGCCCTGCAGGTCGCCCTCGGGCACGGCGACGTCGACCGCGGCGAGGGCGTGCCGGAAGCCGGCGACGATGCCGGGGGCGGAATCGGTGAGGGTCCCGTCGAGATCGAACAGGGTCACCCTGGTGGAGGTGCTGGTGGTCACCGCTCCATCCTGCCCGTTGGCGCGGCGGCGCACGCGCGCGCCATAAACTGCCTCCGTGGACGAGCGGACGGACTTGCGACATCACGGCGACATCGACGCCGAGCCCGGACTGCTCGATTTCGCGGTGAACGTGCGCGGGGACGGCCCACCGGAGTGGCTGGCCGAGCGTCTGCGCGCGGGCATCGCCGCGTTGGGCCGCTATCCGTCGGTCGCCGACGAGGACGCCGCTCGGGACCAGGTCGCCGCGCGGCACAGCCGCCGGCGCGAGGAGGTGCTGCTGCTCTCCGGCGGGGCCGAGGGGTTCGCGATGCTGCCGCGGCTCGGGTCCACCTCCGCGGCGCTGCTGCACCCCTCGTTCACCGAACCCGAGTGGGCGCTGCGCGAGGCGGGTGTCCCGGTGGTCCGGGTGGTCCAGGGCGAGCCCTACCGGCTCGACCCGGCCGCGGTGCCCGAGTCCGCCGACCTGGTGGTGCTCGGCAACCCCACCAACCCGACGTCCGTGCAGCATCCGGCGGCCGACGTGCTGGCGTTGCGCCGGCCCGGACGGATCCTGGTGGTGGACGAGGCCTTCGCCGACGCGGTACCGGGAGAACCCGAGTCGCTGGCCGGGATGTCGCTGCCCGACGTGCTGGTGCTGCGGAGCCTGACCAAGACCTTCGCCCTCGCGGGCCTGCGGTGCGGGTACGTGCTCGGGCCGTCGGAACTGTTGGCGCGGTTGCAGGTCGGGCGGGCGCACTGGCCGCTGGGCAGCCTGCAGGTGGAGGCGATCCGGGCCTGCTGCGAACCCGCCGCCGTCGAGTGGGCCCAGCGCGAGGCGCGGCTGATCGAGGCCGAGCGCGCCGAGATGGTCGAGATGCTGGCCGCCGCGGGCGTGTCCGTGTCCGGTCCGGCGCGCGGCCCCTTCCTCCTGCTGCGGGTGCCGGACGGCGAGCTGGTTCGGAAGAAGCTGCGGGAGAAGGGGATCGCGGTCCGTCGCGGGGACACCTTCCCGGGCCTCGGCCCCGACCACGTGCGGGTCGCGGTGCGCGCGGCGGAACCGGCCCGGCGACTGGTCGCGGCCCTGACGGAGGTGTTGGCATGAGTGTTGTCCTGTCCGAGGTGATCTCGGCCCTGGAGGCGGCCTACCCGCCAGCCCTCGCGGAGAGCTGGGACTCGGTCGGCCTGGTCTGCGGGGACCCCGCCGACCCGGTCACCCGGGTGCTGTTCGCCGTCGACGCCACCGCCGCGGTGGTGGACGAGGCACTCGGCTGGGGCGCGCAGCTGCTGGTCGTGCACCACCCGTTGCTGCTGCGCGGGGTCGACACCGTCGGCGCGCACACCCCGAAGGGGGCGCTGCTGCACCGCCTGATCCGCTCCGGGTGCGCGCTGTACACCGCGCACACCAACGCGGACTCGGCCGACCCTGGGGTGTCCGACGCGCTCGCGCAGGCCCTCGGGCTCACCGTGACCGGGCCGCTGGACCCGGCGCCCTCCGCGCCGCTGGACAAGTGGGTCGTGACGGTCCCGGTCGACGACACCGCGGCGGTGCGGGACGCGTTGTTCGCCGCCGGGGCGGGCGAGGTCGGCGACTACAGCGAGTGCTGCTGGACCGTCGGCGGGACCGGGCAGTTCCTGCCGTCCGCGGCGGCCAACCCCACGCTCGGCGAGGCGGGCCGCCTCGAACAGGTCGACGAGAACCGCGTCGAGGTGGTGGCCCGCCGGTCGCTGCGCCGGCGGGTGCTTGCCGCGCTGCGGGCCGCGCATCCGTACGAGGAACCGGCCTTCGACGTGCTCGAGCTCGCCGACACCGGATCGGCGCGGGGAATCGGCCGGATCGGCCAGCTCGAGCGGCCGGAGTCGTTGCGCGAGTTCACCGCCCGGGTGCGGGGCGTCCTGCCCGAGACCGTGTGGGGCGTGCGCGCGGCGGGCGATCCGGACACCCCGGTGCGCACGGTCGCGGTGTGCGGCGGTTCCGGCGACTCTCTGCTCGGCGCGGCCCGCGCCGCCGGCGTCGACGCGTACGTCACAGCGGACCTGCGGCACCACCCGGCCGACGAGCACCTGCGCGGGGGCGGACCCGTGCTGGTGGACGTCGCGCACTGGGCGAGCGAGTACCCGTGGTGTGCGCAGGCCCGCGGCGTGCTCGACGCGCGGTTCGCCGCGACCGAGGGTTGGGCCACCGCGATCTCCGCCGTGCGGACCGATCCGTGGACGCTGAACGGACGGTAGCGGCGCAAGCGGTTCTGCCACCGTCCGCGGTGGCGGTACGGTATCCACGCCCCCTCACACCCGCCAGACAGCAGGAGAAATGCACGCGTGAACGTCGAACCCCGGATTCAGGCCAAGCTGCTCGACCTCGCCGCGGTCGACACCGAGCTGACGAGGATCGCGCACCGACGCCGCACGCTGCCCGAACAGGGGGAGCTCACGCGTCTCGAGTCCGACCGGGTGGGACGCAAGGACGCCGCCGTCGCCGTGCAGATCGTCCTCGACGACCTGGACCGAGACATCAAGAAGCTCGAGGGTGAGGTCGAGGCCGTCCGCAAGCGCGAGGAGCGCGACCGCAAGCTGCTCGAGTCCGGGACGGTGGCAGCCAAGGCGCTCACCGAACTCGAGCACGAACTCGGCAGCCTCGCGCGCAGGCAGGGTGTGCTCGAGGACGAGCTGCTCGAGGTGATGGAGCGCCGCGAGGCCACCCAGTCCGACTACGACCACGCCGGCGGTCAGCTGAGCCAGATCGACGACGCGATGGTCGACGTCACCCGCCGCCGGGACGACGCGGTCGCCGACCTCGACGCTGCCCAGCAGCGGTGTGAGACCGACCGGGCCGCGCTGGTCGGGGAGTTCCCCGACGACCTGCTGGCCGTGTACGACCGCCAGCGCTCGCAGGGCGGGGTCGGCGCCGCGCTGCTGCAGGCCCGCCGCTGCGGCGCCTGCCGGATCGAGATCGACCGCGGCGAGATCGCCCGTATCGCCGCGACCGCGCCGGAGACGGTCGTCCGCTGTCCCGAGTGCAGCGCAATCATGGTGCGCACCAAGGAGTCCGGTCTGTGACCTCGGGTTCCGGCCCGAACGTCGTCGTCGAGGTGGACGGCGGTTCGCGCGGTAACCCCGGCCCGGCCGGTTACGGCGCCGTCGTCTTCGACGCCGCGGACCGGACGGTGCTGGCCGAGCGCAACGAGAGCATCGGCGTCGCGACCAACAACGTCGCCGAGTACCGCGGGCTGATCGCCGGCCTGACCGCCGCCGCCGAGCTCGGCGCGCGGGCGGTCGCGGTCCGGATGGACTCCAAGCTCGTCGTCGAGCAGATGTCGGGACGCTGGAAGGTCAAGCACCCGGACATGATCCCGCTCGCCCGCCGCGCCGGGGAGCTGGCCGCCGGGTTCGACTCGGTGACCTACACCTGGATTCCGCGGGCGGACAACTCGCACGCGGACCGGTTGGCGAACGAGGCGATGGACGGACTCGCACCCACCGACCTGGCCCGGACCGCGCCGGTGGCCGCCGCCCCCGCGCCGCCCGCGTCGACGCCGGCGGCGAAGTCCGCGCCGGGCTGGACCGGCGCGCTGGGCAAACCGACCCGACTGCTGCTGCTGCGGCACGGCCAGACCGAGCTGTCGGTGGAGCGTCGCTACTCCGGCCGCGGCAACCCGCAGCTGACCGAGGTCGGACTCGGCCAGGCGCGTTCGGCCGCCGCCCGGCTCGCCGCACGAGGCCGGATCGCGGCCGTGGTGTCCTCCCCGCTCGGTCGGGCCCGGCAGACCGCCGAGGCGGCGGGCTCGGCGCTGGGACTGCCGGTGCACGTGCACGAGGGCCTGACGGAGACCGACTTCGGGCAGTGGGAGGGCCTGACCTTCGCGGAGGCCTCCGCGCACGACCCGGACCTGCACCGCCGGTGGCTCTCGGACACCTCGTTGCGACCGCCCGGCGGCGAGAGCTTCGACGAGGTGCGCGGCCGTGTCGAGGGTGTGCGCGACGACCTCACGCGCGACTACCCGGGCCAGAACGTGCTGATCGTCTCGCACGTCACGCCGATCAAGACGCTGCTCCAGCTGGCACTCGACGTCGGACCGTCGCTGCTGTACCGGCTGCACCTCGATCTCGCGTCGCTGTCGATCGCGGAGTTCTATCCCGACGGCGGCGCGTCGGTGCGGCTGGTCAACGACACCTCGCACCTGTAACGCGGCTCCGCCTCGACAACCGCGCTGGTGGAACCTGGGGACGTCCCGGTGAACCGGCGGACGTCGCGTGGCCGCCTGGAATACTGGGTGTGTGGTCAGGGCGCGCGGGGCCATGGCACGGCGGTTCACGAGAGGTCGTCGTTCGCCGGCGGTCGTCGGTGCGGCCGCGATGTCGGTCGTGCTCGTCGCCTGCGCGGGTCCAGCCGAGAGTTCGGATGGTCCGGGTTCCTCGACCGCGGCCCCCGGCGATTCCGGGCGAGTGGTGATCGTCGGCGACCGCGGTATCTACCTGGAGTGTCGTGGGACCGGATCCCCGACGGTGGTACTCGTGTCCGGCACCGGGGGCGCGTCGGACGAGTGGACCGACGCAGTCGACCCCGCCGACCCCGGGGCCGGCCCGGAGCCGAGCGGTGCGGCGGTGCTTCCCACCGTCGCCTCGTTCACCCGGGTGTGCGCATACGACCGTCCCGGCACCACCCGGGACGACGGCACGCCGAGCCCTTCCACCCCGGTGCCACAGCCCACGACGGCGCAGGCGGGCGTGAGCGACCTGCGAGCGGTGCTCGCCGCGGCCGGCGAGCGCGCGCCGTACGTGCTGGTCGGAGCCTCGTGGGGCGCGATGATCGTCGCTCTGTTCGCGCGTACCGACTTCCCGCAGGTTTCCGGTCTGGTCACCGTCGACGGTGCTTCCGAGTTCCTGCGCGGCACTCTGACGTCGGATCAGTGGTCCGATTGGATGCACAAGATCGGCGAGATGGATCCGACGAAGGGGCTCGAGGTGCCCGATTACGAAACCAGCGTCGACGAGATCCGGGCCGCGCCCCCGATGCCGCATCTGCTGCCTGCTGCCGTGCTCACCTCCGACAAGCCGTGGGACCTCCGGGTCGGAAGCAGCGGCTCGACGTGGCCGGCGTGGCTGGCGGCCCAGGACCGACTGGCCGACGAACTGCACGCGCGGCACATCACCGACACCGGCAGCGGGCACGGTGTCAATGTTGAGCAGCCTCGAGTGGTTTCGAATGCCGTACGCGAGGTGGTCGACCGCGCGCGGGGCTAGTTCGCGGCACATTTCTTAGCGGGAGTAACATCTCCCGGGTGAACTCGCTGCTGACCAGTCGACGGTACGTCGACAACTGTCTGCAGTCGAGCGCCGTCTGTACGCGCTGACCCGGCCGATTCTCGCCGGACGTTCCCTCGTCAGCCATTCCTCGCGCACCCACGCTCGGTCGAGCGTGCCTCGTGCTGCGCGCCCGAAGTGAAAGGCCCGCATCCATGTCGGCCCCCACCCCTGCCGCTCGTCGGCGCCTGCCCGCCTGGGCTACCTCGTTCGGCACCCAGATCGTCGTCGGTCTGATCGCCGGCGTCCTGATCGGACTGCTCGCCCGGTCCATGCCCAAGGCGGACGACGGCAACCCGAACTGGCTCGTCGGCACCATCACCACCATCGGTTCGAGCTACGTCGCGCTGCTGACGGTCGCGGTCATCCCGCTGGTGTTCACGGCGATCGTCAGTTCCATCGCGAACCTGCGGCAGGTCGCGAACGCCGCCCGCCTCGCGGTGCAGACCCTGCTCTGGTTCGCGATCACCGCGTTCGTCGCCGTGCTCATCGGCATTGTCGTCGGCCTGATCGTGCATCCGGGCGCGAACACCACCGTCGACGCCGGGACCGCCGCGGTGCCCAAGAGCACCGGATCCTGGTGGGCGTTCCTCACCGGACTCGTGCCGCAGAACTTCCTGGCGCTCGGGGCGAAGACCACGATCACTAATGGTGTTGCGAGCACCGCACTGAGCTTCAACGTCCTGCAGCTGCTGGTCATCGCCATCGCGATCGGCGTCGCTGCGCTGAAGGTGGGGGAGAAGGCCGAGCCGTTCCTGGCGTTCAACGCCGCCCTGCTCGCGATCGTGCAGAAGGTGCTGTGGTGGATCATCCGCCTCGCGCCGATCGGCACCGCAGCGCTGATCGCCAAGGCCGTCGCGACGTACGGCTGGGACGCCATCGGTCAGCTCGGCTGGTTCACCGCGGCCGTCTACATCGGCCTGGCGCTGGTCTTCTTCGTCGTCTACCCGATTCTCATTCGAGCGCACGGGCTTTCGGTGCGGCGGTTCTTCTCCGGGGTGTGGCCGGCGACCCAGCTGGGCTTCGTCACGCGCTCCTCGATCGGCACCCTCCCGCTGACCGAGCGGGTCACCGAACGCAACCTCGGCGTGCCGCGGGAGTACGCGTCGTTCGCGGTGCCGCTCGGCGCGACCACCAAGATGGACGGGTGCGCCGCGATCTACCCGGCCATCGCCGCGATCTTCGTCGCCCAGTTCTACGGCCTCGACCTGAGCCTGACCGACTACCTGCTCATCGTGGTGGTCTCGGTGATCGGGTCCGCGGCCACCGCAGGCACCACCGGCGCCACCGTGATGCTGACGCTGACGCTGTCCACGCTCGGTCTGCCGCTGGCCGGCGTCGGTCTGCTGCTCGCGGTCGAGCCGATCCTCGACATGGGCCGCACCGCGGTCAACGTCACCGGCCAGGCGCTGGTGCCGACCATCGTCGCCAAGCGGGAGGGGATCCTGGATGAGGGCCTCTACAACGCGCCCCGCAACGGCGACCCGTTCGCGGACGAGGATCGCGACGAGACGGCGAAGCCCGCAACGTCGGAGGAGCCCGCAACCGCGGCAGAGCCGGAGCGGGTGCCTGCGAACGCCTAGTCGCCTTCGGCGCCGTGCGCGATTCTCGCCCTCATCGGGGTGAAATCGCGCACGGGCGGCGAAGGCGCTACAGCACCAGCCACAGCGCGCAGACCGCGCCGACCAGCGTCAGCGGGACCGTGACCAGGCCCAACCGGGTGAAGGTGCCGATCTCTGCGGGCTGGCCGGCGCGGGCTACGACCCGCCGCCACAGCATGGTCGCCAGCGACCCGGTGTAGGTCAGGTTCGGGCCGAGGTTCACTCCAACCAGCATCGCGAGCATCAGGCCGACGGGTACGTGGCCCGAAGCTCCACCCGTGAGGGCTGCGATCATCAGCAGGGTGGCGGGCAGGTTGTTGACGAGGTTCGCGGCCACCGCCGCCACGACTGCCACGACAAGCAGCGCGCCGAGGGAATCGTCGGTGGGAAGCAGGCCGGACAGCCAGTGGCCGACCGCGCCCTCGGTGAGCGGGGCAACCACAACGCCCAACGCCAGCACGAACAGCAGGAAGAACGGATCCGCCGCGGCCAGCAGGCTGCGTGGCCGGGTCCGGCCCTCCCTCAGCGCCGGGAACGCGAGCAGCGCGGCCCCCGCGACCGCGCACCAAACCGGCGCCACGCCGAGAACGCCGGACAGCCCGAAGCCTGCCAGGGTCGACGCCAGCACTGCCAGAGCCCAGCGCGGCGCGGGCATCGGTCGCGCCGTGGTCGGCGGTGTGGGAGTGGTGGCCGCGCCGCGCAGTTCGCGGGCGAAGAAGAGGCGAGCCACCGCGATCTCCAGCCCGATCGCGACGATCCATGGCAACGCCATCAACGCGGTGAAGTGTGCGAAGCCCAGTCCGGTGGCCGAAAATGCAAGCAGATTGGTCAGATTGGAGACCGGCATCAGGGTGGACGCCGAATTGGCCAGGTGCGCCGATGCGTAACTCGCTGGGCGTGCGGACACCCCCATCGACGTGGCAGTGGCCAGCACCGCGGGGGTGAGCAACACGACGGTCGCGTCGAGGCTCAGCGCCGCAGTGGTGACCGCGCATGCGGCGAACACCAGCGCGAGCAGCCGGGTCGGACTGCCCCTCGCGCCCGTCCGTAGCAGCGAGGCCGTCCAGCGGAACACCCCGCACGCGTCGGCGAGGTGGGCTAGCACCAGGATGGCCGCGAGGAAGGCGACCGTCGGCCCGAGCGAGCGGAGTTGGTCGACGGCCTGGGACGGGGAGAGTGCACCCACGGCCAGCACGACTACGGCCGCGGGCGCCGCGACCACTACCTCGGGCAGTCCGTGCGGTCGCGCGATGGCGGCGGCGAGCACCAACGTGACCAGGACGGCCACCACGACGATCACAGAGCGAGCATCGCAGTCGGCGAGATCAGATCAGCTTGCGCAGGGTGCGCAGGTTCCGATTGGTGGTGCTGGCCTTGTACTTCGCCTTGCCGGTGCTCTTGCCGAACGGACTGTCGAGGGTCTGGCCGCGTTCGACGTGCCAGTACAGCACCCCGTCACCCATCTGGATGCGTTCGCCGGGGGCGAGCTCGAGTGTCGCGGCGTTCGCGTACATGTCGTCGAGGGCGGCCGGGTCCGAGGAGAGCAGCACGTACGGATGCCAGCCCTCGCGGTCGGCCTCGAACGGGAAGTCGTCCACGATGCGCGCCAGGGTCGGCTGGTCGAGCAGCACGATCCACGCCTCGTAGCCGAACCTCTCGCGCAGACCCGCCTCGATGTCGGACTTGATGTGCGCGAAATCGGTTCTGTCCGTGTCGAACAGGACGTTGCCGGACGCGAGCACGGTCTTGACGTTCGTGAAGCCCAGACCGGTGATCGCCGCCTTCAGATCGACCATCTTGATGTTGATGCCACCGACGTTGACACCCCGCAACAACGCAACGTAACGAGCCATGCGCAGAGCTTATCGGTGACCCAGTAGTCTGGACCGGCGGACGAGTTGGTTGGGCGGCCGCGGCGAGGGGAACCGCGCGCACGAGCGTGCAGGCCTCGCGCCGAGGAAAGTCCGGACTCCACAGAGCAGGGCGGTTGCTAACGGCAACCCGGGGTGACCCGCGGGACAGTGCCACAGAAAACAGACCGCCGGCGCGCAAGCGTCGGTGAGGGTGAAACGGTGCGGTAAGAGCGCACCAGCACCCCAGGTGACTGGGGTGGCTAGGTAAACCCCGCCCGGAGCAAGGTCGAAGGCCGCACCTTTTCGGAGGTGCGGCTGCGCAGGTGTTCGAGGGCTGCTCGCCCGAGCCTGCGGGTGGACCGCTCGAGGTACCCGGCGACGGTGTACCCAGATGGATGGTCGCCGCCCGGCGCAGCACGCGCCGGGAACAGGATCCGGCTTACATACCAACTCGTCCGCCCCCACCCGCTCGTCGGG
>NZ_JBHZAH010000087.1:0-23176 GCF_042754225.1 Rhodococcus sp. NPDC059234 | reverse complement strand
GTTCCCGGGGTCCCGCCGGAAGCGCCGGACGCCGGAAATCAGTCCGCCGGGAACGCGAGACTGAGCACGTCCACCATTTCGTCCGGATCCGCGTTCGCGGACCCGCAGATCTCCGTCAGCTCGTCCAGGTACCGCGGGTCGACCGGTTCGATTCCGCCGAACGCCCGGATCGACTCGCCGGTCGGCAGCAACCGGGCGCAGACCAGGGCCCCGACTGCGAAGTTGTGGCCCGCCACGGAGTCGATCACCTCCACCGTCTCCCCACCGGTCACCGCGCGCAGGGTCAGCGACCGGAGCGGCACCACCTCCGTCACCTCGTACAGGCCACGCCGGGTGGCCAGCCACTGGCGCGCGAGTTCGAGTTCCGCCGTGGGCAGCACCTGCGCGCGGCGGGCGAGGAACTGTTCGAGGACGCCGCCCTCGAACAGCGCCGCGTCGATGACGAGGCCGCCTTCGAGCGCCGCGATGGTGGCGTCCTCGGTTTCGTCGGCGTGCGAGGCCCGGATCTCGGCGAGCCGGTAGACCAGATCGAACAGTTCCGGCGTCCGCGCGAACATCAGGGCTTTGGTGTACAACCAGGTTGCGCGCGCGTCGACCGTGAGGTCGGACCTGCCGAGGTGGCATGCCTTGTACTTGCGGCCGGACCCGCACCAGCAGCGGTCGTTGCGGCCAAGCCCTGGACGCTCCGCCGGTTGGTAGCGCGCCAGCACCTCCTGCAGAGTCTCCGCGTCGCCGCCCTCGACGCGGGCCAGCAGCGACTGTGCGCGAGCGACGTCGCCGGCGTCGGCGGCGAGCAATGCCAGGTCGAACGCGGCCAGCATCCAGTTCGGGTCCCGGTCCAGGGCGCGCTCGTAATGCGCCATGGCGACCCGTACGTCACCGAGCTGATCGGCGGCCTTACCCGCGAGCCAGTGGGCGGCCGCCGTCAATCGGCGCGGCGCGTGCTCGACCAGCGCCGATGCGGCGACCTGGAGCGACGCGGCGCGCGTGTCGCCGGTGGTGGCGAGGTCGAGCGCGACCGCCGCGGTCGACGGGTCCTCGAGTGGCAGGAAGGCGGCGGGATCGGCAGCGACGCGGGCGGCGGCGACGGTGGTCGGCTGCTCGCCCCGTTCGGCGGCGTCGGTGATCTCGTGGACGAGGTCGGTGAAATCGACGACGGCGCCCGCGTCGGCGAGCCGCAGCTTGTTCTGCCGGGCGATCGACTCGATGAGGGTGGCGCGGTGGTAGGCGTCGAAATCGAAGCCGCGCCGTGCCAGGTAGTTGCGTTCGCAGTCGTACCCGGCGAGGTCGAGCAGCTCCGCCAGCGGCAGGGTGGGCGCGGTGAACAGGACCCGGTCCTCGTCGTCGGCGACGAGCTGCCAGACGACGGGGTCGGTGTGCTCGGCGGTGCCCTCGGCGATGATCCGGCGCAACGACTCGGTGAGATCCGGGGTCGCGACGGTCCGGTCGACGCGGACCAACCGCAGCGTCCCGCCCGCCAGGCCGAGACCGATCATGTCCCCCGCGGTGTATCCGGCGAGCGTGCCGGGATCGAGCAGCAGTCGCTCGATTTCGGGAGCGGCGATGTCGGTGCGGCCGCGCGCGGCCAGCAGCTCGGCGTCCAAGGTGGGGAACACGACGTCGACCTCGCAGTCGCCGACGTGGGCGTCCGATCCGACGAGCACCGTCAGCGCGGACAGGTCCGGATCGATGTCGACGACACCAGAGGCGATCTCCTCGGCGGAGAGCCGATGCGTGAACACCCGACCCTCGAGCACGCTGTCGACGGCTGCGACTCGTCCGTCGGCGAGTACTCCGAGCGCCGGGCCGTCGAGGCCGCGCACCATTTCGGTCATCTCCACGGCGGTGCCGAGTCCGAGGTCGACCAGTGCGGCCACCCAGTCGTCGACGGTGGACGGGCCGCGTTGGCGCAGCACAGCGATCGCCCTCGCGGCGGCGTCGATCTCGTCGAGATCGACGCCGATCTCATCGAGATCGGGGTCCAGGCGAGAGCGGCCGACGATCTCGAGATGCCGGTCACCGCGAAGTTCGGTCGAGACGATCACCCCGCGATCGTAGGCGACCGACGGCGGCCCGCCGCCCACCGCTCGGGCGGAGGAGGGCAATCGGGGTGGGAGCTGTGCCGCCAGAGCCGAGAACCGTGGTCCCCGTACGCCTGTCGGACCTGGTGGCGCGCGCTCAGCAGGTCGTCGGCCGGCCGGAACCTAGGCGAAACGCTCGCTGAGGAACTCGACCAGCTCGGCGGGATCGGCGTCCTCCGCATCCAGCAGTGCCAGCAGTTCGGCCCGGCTCGACGGTGCCACCGGTTCGATGCCACCGAAGATCTGCGTCGTCGAACCCGCGGGAACGACCCGGGCGCAGACGAAGTCGCCGGGTGCCAACTGCGCGCTGCCCGACCGTTCGAGCACCTCGACCACCTCGCCGGTGCGTTCGTCGCGCAGCGTCAGCCCGTCCTGCGGCCGCACCGCGATCACCTCGAACACCGAGCGCTTCGCCTCCGACCAGCGCTGGGCCAGTTCGAACTCGTCGGCGGGCAACAGCGAACCGCGCCGCGCGAGGTACAGCGCGAACACCCCGCACTCGAACAACGCGACGTCGAGCGCGAGCGGGTCCTGGAAGGCCCGGCCCACCGCGTCCTCGCCGTCCCAGTGCGCAGCCCGGACCTCGGCCAGGTCGTACGTGACGTCGAACAGCTCCGGACTCAGGGCGAACCACTCGGCCTTCCGGTAGAGCCACCGCGCCCGGTCGTCGAGGGAGTTGTCGACCTTGCCCAGGTGACAGGCCTTGTACTTGCGGCCCGAGCCGCACCAGCAACGGTCGTTGCGCCCCAGACCGGGATGCTCGGTCGGCACGTACCGCTGCAGCACCGCGTACAGCGGCTCGGCGTCGCCGCCCTCGATCCGCCCCAGCAGCGAGAGCCCCCGGACGGCGTCACCCCGGTCGGAGGCGAGCTGCGCGAGCGCGAACACGGCGGGCGCGCACCCGTCGTCGAGCGCCGCCGCGTCCTCGAAGTGCGCCTCCGCGGCGACCACGTCGCCGAGCCGATCGGCGGCATTGCCTGCCAGCCAGTGCGCCGACGCCCTGGCCCGCCGCGGACCTGTCTCCACCAGCGCCACCGACGCCGCGTACAGCGCGTCGGGCCGGTCGGAGAAGCCGGCGACCAGTTCGAGCGCGGCCGCGGCGGCTACGGGGTCGGCGAGACCCGCGTAGCGATCCGGCTCAGACGAAACATGCTCGCGCGCCCAGGATCCCGGGTCGGTTCCGTCGTGTGCGACGTCCCGGGTCTGCCCGACCAGTGCGAGGAAGGCGACTACCGCGGACGCCTCGTCCGGGTGCAGTTCGTGTTCGCGGGCGACCATGCCGATGTGCGTCGCCAGATGGTGTGCTTCGAAGTCGAATCCACGCACCGCCACGTAGTCGCCGTCCCGCTCGAAACCGGCGGCCTCGATCAGCTCGCCGAGCGGGGCGGCCGGGCGGGTGAACAGCGCGGGGTCGTCGGCCGCCAACTGCCAGACGACAGCGTCGAGGTTGTCGGCTCCCTCGTCGCCGAGGATCCGGCCGAGTCCGGCCGACACGTCCGCGGCCTCCACCGCATCGACCCGTTCGAGTTCCACCTGTCCGCCCCGGACGGCGAGTCCGACGAGATCGCCTGCGGCGTAAGACGACAACGCATCCGCAGCAAGCAGCAGGCCCTCGCCGTACGGGAAGTTCGGGTCGTCGACGCCGCGATCGGCGAAGGTCGGTTCGTCGGCGTCCGCGAAGACGACCCGGAACTGGCCTGCTCGCTCCTGATCGGAGTCGAGGACGTACACCGTGAGCGGGGTGAGATCGGGGTTGGCGTCGAGAATGCCCGCCGCGATCTCCGTCTCTGTGAGCCGGTGGGTGAACACTCTGCCCTCGAGCAGCGAGTCGAGCGCGACGGTGCGGCCGTCCGGCAGGTACCCGACGTCCTCGTCGTCGAGCAGTTCGACCAGTTGCACCATCTCGGCCACGGGACCGTGCCCCGCGTCCGCGAGTAGTTGCCCCCAGTCTTGGGCCGTGAGCGGGCCCTGCTCACGGAGGATGCTCATCGCCGCATCGGCGATCACGTCACGGGGATCGATCGGATCGGTCACGCCTTCGATCCTAGGCGCTGGCGACTAGACGATTCGGCGCACCTTCATCCCGTCGAACACCTTTCCCACCTTCACCACGTCGCCGGTCTGCGGTGCATGCACCATCTGGCCGTTGCCGATGTAGATCGCCACGTGCCCGGGGCCGCCCGACTGCCAGTTGCCGAACAGCAGGTCGCCCGGCCGCGCCTCCGACATCGGGATCTCCGTGCCGATGTTCCACTGGGTCTCGGACGTGCGCGGCAACGTGAGGGTGTCACCGGTGGCCGCGTACACCGCGTACGAGGTCAGCCCCGAGCAGTCGAACCCGCCGCCGGACGGACCGTTGATGTTGCCGCCGCCCCACACGTACGGCAGACCCAGGTACCGCAGCGCCGCCTCGACCACCTTGCTGCCGATGGTCCCGTCGCCGCTGAACGGCGCCAGGATCGCGGCGAACACCGGCTCGGACGCCCGGATCTTGGCGACATACGGCTTGGTCTGGTGCTCGTAGTCGAACGAACCGCCGGGCATGCCGCCCGCGCGCCGCACCGCCTCCACGCCCGCGTTGTACCCGGCGATGGTCAGGTCCAGGGTGTCGCCCTTGACGATGCCCTGCTTCTTCCATTCGTCGATCTGCCCGTACATGTCGCAGAGCAGGTGCCCGGACGCCATCACCGGGTCGGCGACGCCGAGGACGTCCGCCTTGCCGTCGCCGTCCGCGTCCTTGCCGTACTTGGCCCACGTGCCCGGCATGAACTGGCCCGGTCCGAGCGCGCCGGTCCGCGACACCGGTGCGGTCGGACCGAACCGGAATCCGTTCTCCGCGTTGTACAGCGCCGCGATGACCGGCGCCTTGACGCCGTCGCAGATCGCGCCCGCCTTCTGCAGCCAGGGCACGAACACCCCGATCGCCCCGATGGGCGCCAGGTTCGCGCCGGGGAAGGCCGCGTCGAGCGAGGAGACGGTCCGCGAGAAGTCGCCGCCGAGCGGAACCTCGGCGACGTCGTCGGCGGTGACCGTGGTTGCCCGCGGCACCACCGGCGCGGGCGGGGGCGGGGTGACCACGGGCGGTGGCGCGTCCACGGGTGCGGGTGGCGGCGGTGGCAGGTACGGCTGGACCGCCGTCTGCACCGCCGTGGCCGCGTCGGCGACCGCCTGCCGTGCGGGTTCCTGCATCTGCTGCGGCAGCTGGCCGATCACGTCGCTGATCTGCTTGCCGGCCGCCGGCGAGGAGGCTTGTACCGATTGAATCGCTTGTGCTGCTTGATCTTTGACCGGAGCGGGGAGGTCTGCGCCTTGTACCAGGCCGCCGAGAGCTGTCGCTACGGCGACTATCACCGCCGTGGGGTCAACCGGCATTCGCAATCTCCCTTGGTCGAGCGGGCCTTCGAGGTCCAACGTTATGACTCGCGGGGTGGTGCTGGGGCGAATTTGGCGCGTTCTCTTAGTTTGCCTTCAGGTTGCTGCCCACACCGTGGAATCGGGCCCGGCGAGTCGGCCGTTACCTGGGGCAATTGCCAGCCCACGCTCAGGTATCTCTCAGGCCCGGGGTGGACCCTGGGAGCCATGAGTGCCCGACCCGATGCCCGACAGCCCGCGACCACCGGATCCGCCCCGGTGACCCGCCCCTCCCGGGTCCGCCGAGCCCTCGCGGCATCCGGAATCGTCGGCGCGATCGGCCTCGGGTCCCTCGCCGCCGCACCGCTCGCGGCCGCCGACACCGCGCCACCACCGCCCGTCAGCGCCGGCAGCGGCGCCTTCGACGTGATCTCGGGTGGATCCTGACGCCGGTGACACACAAGTCGTCGAAGAGTTGGTCCCTGTGGGGCGTCCGGGCGACAGTGGTCGTCACCGAACCCGACCTGCTGGACTCGGCCTGGCATCTGGTTCGCGGACACCTGGCTGTCGCCGACGTCGCGGTGAGCGACGCCAGGGAGGATTCCGAGATCCGGGCGCTCAACCAGTCGGAGGGCCGACCGTTCTCGGCGAGTGCCGCTCTCGTACAACAGGTTCGGCGCGCCCTCGCCGCGGCCGAGCTCACCGACGGCCTCGTCGACCCGACGGTGGGGTCGGCACGGCCCAGGGCGTGGCGCGCTGTGGTGGTGCACGACCACCTGATCACCGTGCCCGCGGGCATCACCCTCAACCTCGGCGCGACCTCACGCGCGGCCACGGCGGACCAGTGCGCCGAGGCGGTGGCTTCCCTGCTCGGCTGCGGCGTCCTCGTCAGCCTCGGCGGCGACGTGGCCACCGCGGGTCCGGATCCGTCCGACGGCTGGCAGATCAAGGTCGAGGACCTGCCCGGCGATCCGTCCTGTCAGGTCTCGATCCCGTCCGGATCGGGACTGGCCACCGCCAGCACCGTCACTCCCCTGCACCCGGACACTGCCGATCCCCCGCACTGGCGTACGGCCAGCGTGGTGGCGGGGTCGGCGTGCACCGCGGCGGCTGTGAGCCGGGCCGCGGTGTGGGCGGGCGCGGCCGGAGCCGACTGGATCGAGTCGCTGGGGCTGCCCACCCGGATGGTGGACCGGGAGTTCCGGGTCCGGCTGCTCGGCGGCTGGCCGTAACTGCGCCTGCGGCGCGGTGGTGCGGATACGACGTCCAGACCGTCCGTATCCGCACCACTGCGCGTCAGCGCATCAACGAAGGGCCTGCTCCACGTCGGCGAGCAGGTCTGCGGCGTCTTCGATGCCGACCGACAGCCGCACCAGGTCCTCCGGCACCTCGAGCGCCGAGCCTGCCGTCGAGGCATGGGTCATCGCGCCGGGATGCTCGATCAGCGACTCGACGCCACCGAGCGACTCGGCGAGCGTGAAAATCTCCGTGCGCGAGCAGAAGTCGAGCGCGGCCTGCTTGCCGCCGGCCAGACGCACCGAGATCATGCCGCCGAACCTGCGCATCTGCTTGCTCGCGACCAGGTGACCCGGGTGCGACTCGAGGCCCGGGTAGATCACCTGGGAGACGGCCTTGTGCCCCGAGAGCAGCTCGACGATCTGCTCGGCGTTCTCGCTGTGCCGTTCCATCCGCAGTGCCAGGGTCTTGATGCCACGCATCGTCAGGTAGGCGTCGAACGGTCCGGGCACCGCGCCCGCGCCGTTCTGCAGGAACGCGAACGCGGTGTCGAGTTCCTCGTCGTTGGTCACCAGCGCGCCGCCGACCACGTCGGAGTGCCCGCCGATGTACTTCGTGGTCGAGTGCAGCGCGATGTCCGCACCGAGGGCCAGCGGCTGCTGCAGGTACGGAGAGGCAAAGGTGTTGTCCACCACGATCTTTGCGCCCGCATCGTGCGCGACCGCGGACAGCGCCTCGATGTCGCCGATGTTGAGCAGCGGGTTGGTCGGAGTCTCGACCCACACCAGCTTGGTGTTCGGGCGGATCGCGGCGCGCACCGCGTCGACGTCGGAGACCGCCGCGGGCGTGTACTCGATGCCCCACTGGGTGAACACCTTGTCGATCAGCCGGAAGGTTCCGCCGTAGGCGTCGTTCGGAATCACCAGGTGATCGCCCGGACGCAGCGCCGAGCGCAGCAGGCAGTCGGTCGCCGCCATGCCCGAGGCGAACGCCCGACCGAATGCGCCGCCCTCGAGCGCCGCCAGGTTGGCCTCGAGCGGGCGGCGGGTCGGGTTGCCCGTCCGGGCGTACTCGAAACCGTTGCGCATCCCGCCGACGCCGTCCTGCGCGAAGGTCGAGCTGGCGTAGATCGGCACGTTCACCGCGCCGGTCTGCGGGTCCGGCTCGTAGCCGGCGTGGACGGCCCTGGTGGAGAATCCGTGCTGGTCGCTGCTGCGCTGCTCGCTCATGCCGGTAAGCCTAGCGAGCCGCTACCGTCCGAGAAACCGGGCGACGCCCGCCGCCGGGTTACGCCCCCGCGCTGAGGAATCCGAGCAGGTCGTGCCGGGTGATGACGCCGACCGGCTTGCCGTCGTCGACGACCATCAGCGCGTCGGACTCGCCGAGTGCCTTCGTCGCGGCGGTCACCGGCTCGCCCGAACCGATCAGCGGGAACGGCGCGCTCATGTGCTTGGCGACGGGGTCCGCGAGCTGCGCACGTCCCTCGAACACCGCCGAGAGCAGGTCGCGCTCGGTCACGCTGCCGGCGACCTCGCCCGCCATCACCGGCGGCTCGGCCCCGACGACCGGCATCTGCGAGACGCCGTACTCGCGCAGGATCTCGATGGCGTCACGCAGGGTCTCCGAGGGGTGCGTGTGCACCAGGTCCGGCAGCTCGCCGGACTTGCCGCGCAGTACGTCCCCGACGGTCGGCTCGTGGACCTTGCCGTCCAGCGGGCTGCGCAGGAAGCCGTAGGAGGCCATCCACTTGTCGTTGAAGATCTTCGACAGGTAGCCGCGGCCGCCGTCGGGCAGCAGCACCACGACCACCGCGTCCGGGTCGCGCTCGGCCACCCGCAGCGCCGCGACGACCGCCATGCCGCAGGAGCCGCCGACCAGCAGGCCCTCCTCGCGGGCCAGTCGACGGGTCATGTCGAAGGAGTCGGCGTCGGAGACCGCGATGATCTCGTCCGGGATCGACGGGTCGTAGGCGGTGGGCCAGAAGTCCTCGCCGACGCCCTCGACGAGGTACGGGCGACCGGTACCGCCGGAGTACACCGAGCCCTCCGGGTCGGCGCCGACGACCTTGACCTTCCCGCCGGAGACCTCCTTGAGGTAGCGGCCGGTGCCGGTGATGGTGCCACCGGTGCCGACGCCCGCCACGAAGTGGGTGACCTTGCCCTCCGTGTCGCGCCAGATCTCGGGGCCGGTGGTCTCGTAGTGGCTCTCGGGTCCGCCCGGGTTCGAGTACTGGTCCGGCTTCCAGGCGCCGGGAATCTCCTTCACCAGCCGGTCGGAGACGTTGTAGTAGCTGTCCGGGTGCTCGGGCGCGACGGCGGTCGGGCAGACCACCACCTCGGCGCCGTAGGCCTTGAGCACGTTGCGCTTGTCCTCGCTGACCTTGTCCGGGCACACGAACACGCACTTGTAGCCGCGCTGCTGCGCCACCAGGGCCAGACCGATACCGGTGTTGCCAGAGGTGGGCTCGACGATGGTGCCGCCCGGCTTCAGCGCGCCCGATGCCTCCGCCGCGTCGACCATCTTGACCGCGATGCGGTCCTTCGAGCTGCCGCCCGGGTTGAGGTACTCGATCTTGGCCGCGACCAGGCCCGAACCGGGTTCTACCACCGAGTTCAGCTTGACCAGCGGAGTGTTTCCGATGAGGTCCACGACGTGATCCGCGATGCGCATGCCTCCATGGTCCCAGAGCGCGCGGACGCGGCAACACGTGGACCGCTCAGCGCGGGCACGACGCGGCGATTGGCACTAGATTCGTGGTGACAGCTTCGCGTGCCGAGGGGAGGGATGGTCGCGGTGCCGAGCAGCGGATGGAAGACCGCCGCGAAGGCGGGCGCGGCGGCGGTCGTGGCGGGGTCGTCCGCGGGCACGGCGTCGTGGGCGCTCTACAACTACCTGATGGGACAGGCCTCCACCGCGCGCGGTGTGATCGGCCGCAATGTGACCAAGCCGCCCGAGGCCGACGGCGTGTACACACCGGGGTGCGGGGCCCCGCAACCGTGGCGGCCCGGCGTGGACTGGGACATCTACCTGATGATCTTCGGCGACTCGACCGCGGCCGGCGTGGGCTGTACCAGCGCCGACGAGGTGCCGGGGGTCCGGCTGGCACGTGGTCTCGCCGAGGAGACCGGCAAGCGGGTGCGGCTGAGCACCAAGGCCATCGCGGGCGCCACCTCCAAGGGCCTGGAGGGGCAGGTCGACGCGATGTTCATCGCGGGCCCGCCGCCGGACGCCGCCGTGATCCTGATCGGTGCGAACGACGTCACCGCGAAGAACGCGATCCACGCCTCGGCTCGCCGCCTGCGCGACGCGGCGACGCGGCTGCGCCTCGCCGGCAGCGTCGTCGTGGTCGGCACCTGTCCCGACCTCGGCGTCGTCGGGGCGATCCCGCAGCCACTGCGCAGCGTCGTCAGGCGGTGGGGCCGCCTACTGGCCCGCGCACAGACCGCGGCGACGCTCGAGGCCGGCGGGCACCCTGTGGCGCTGGCGGACCTGCTGGCGCCCGAATTCCTCGCAGCCCCCGATGCGATGTTCTCGGCGGACCACTTCCACCCGTCGGCCGCGGGATACGAACTCGCGGCCAAACAGCTGCTGCCTGTCCTCGCCGCGGCTCTCGGCGAGTGGGACGGCGGCCCGCTGCCCGCTCTGCCCGAGGTGTCCGAGGCCGCGGAGGCGCAGCGGATCGGATCGCGAATCAGGGCCGCTGCCAACCACTTCCTGCGTCGTCGTGGCCTCGACCGGCGCGCGGACGAGGTGGTCGACGGCGCCGGCGCGGTCGTCGCCGAACAGGCCGCGGCGACGCATGACGCCGTCGATGGCCGACTGCATCGTCAGCGCGCGGAAAGCGCCACGTAACGTCTGAGGCAAACACCCGTGTTTCGCGTAGTACACGCAAGCAAAGAAGAGAAGGAGTACTCCATGCCTGAGGCAGTCATTGTCTCCGCCGTGCGCTCGCCCATCGGCCGCGCCGGAAAGGGTTCGCTCAAGGACATTCGCCCGGACGATCTGGCCGCTCAGATGGTCGCCGCCGCCCTCGCGAAGATCCCGGAGCTCGACCCCACCGAGATCGACGACCTGATCATGGGTTGTGGCCAGCCGGGCGGACAGTCCGGCTACAACATCGCCAAGGTCGTCGCCACCACGCTCGGGTACGACTACCTGCCCGGCGTGACCGTCAACCGCTACTGCTCCTCGTCGCTGCAGACCACCCGGATGGCCATGCACGCCATCCGCGCGGGCGAGGGTGACGTGTTCATCTCCGCCGGCGTCGAGTCGGTGTCCAGCTTCGCGACCGGCAGCGCCGACGGCTGGCCGAACACCAAGAACGCCCGCTACGCCGACGCCCAGGCGCGCACCGAGCTGGCCACCCAGGGCGGCGTCGCGTGGTCGGATCCCCGCGACGGCGGCAATCTGCCCGACATCTACATCGCGATGGGCCAGACCGCGGAGAACGTCGCGTCCCTGACCGGCATCAGCCGTGAGGACCAGGACCACTGGGGCGTGCGCTCGCAGAACCGCGCGGAGGAGGCCATCAACCGTGGCTTCTTCGAGAAGGAGATCACCCCGGTGACCCTCGCCGACGGCACCGTCGTCTCCACCGACGACGGCCCGCGCGCCGGCACCTCGTACGACAAGATCAGCCAGCTCAAGCCGGTCTTCCGTCCCGACGGCACCGTCACCGCCGGCAACGCCTGCCCGCTCAACGACGGCGCGGCCGCGCTGGTCATCATGAGCGACACCAAGGCGAAGGCCCTCGGCCTGACCCCGCTGGCGCGCGTCGTCTCCACCGCTGCCACCGGCCTGTCCCCCGAGATCATGGGCCTCGGCCCGATCGAGGCGGTCAAGAAGGCCCTCGGCTACGCGAAGATGACCACCTCGGACATCGACCTGTACGAGATCAACGAGGCCTTCGCGGTGCAGGTGCTGGGTTCGGCCCGCGCGCTGAACCTCGACGAGGACAAGATCAACGTCTCGGGCGGCGCCATCGCGATCGGCCACCCGTTCGGCATGACCGGTGCCCGCATCACCAACACCCTGCTCAACAACCTGCGCGAGCAGGACAAGACCTTCGGCGTCGAGACCATGTGCGTCGGCGGCGGCCAGGGCATGGCGATGGTGCTCGAGCGCCTCAGCTAGTCCTTCGCGTCCACGAACGGGCGGTTACCGGGCAGGCCTCACGGCCGATGTCCCGGTGGCCGCCCGTTCGTCGTCATACGGGTGCAGCCCCTTGGCCGCACGGTGACGGCCCCGGCCCGACGAGGGCTGTCCACAAACACGAACGGGCGGTTCCTGGGCATCCGTCGGGTGACGGAGCAGGAACCGCCCGTTCGTGGTCAGGCGTGCTGCGACTAGTCGCTGTTGAAGTAGCTCAGCAGCCGCAGGATCTCGACGTACAACCACACCAGGGTGACGGTGAGGCCGAACGCGACGCCCCAGGCCGCCTTCTCCGGCGCCTGCGCGCGGATCAGCTGGTCGGCGGCGTCGAAGTCGAGCAGGAAGCTGAACGCGGCGATGCCGATGCAGACGAGGCTGAAGACGATCGCGAGTCCGCCGCCGTCACGCAGGCCCAGGCCGCCCGAAACGAAGAAGCTGGCGATCAGGTTGCCGAGCGAGAGCACCACGACGCCGATGAGGGCGCCGATGATCATCCGGGTCAGCCGCGGGGTGACACGGATGGCGCCGGTCTTGTAGACCACGAGCATGCCGAAGAACACACCGAAGGTGCCGAGCACCGCCTGGGCGATGAGGGTGGAACCGCCGGTGCCACCGAACGTGATGTCGGTGAACATGAACGACAGCGCGCCGAGGAAGACACCCTCCGCGGCGGCGTATGCCAGCACGATCGCCGGGTTGTCCATCTTGCGACCGAAGGTGGCGATCAGGACCAGGACGAGCCCGATGAGCCCGCCGCCGATCACGAAGGGCGCCGCGAGGTCGACGTTCGAGTTGACGAGCACGTAGGAGATGATCGCCGCGACGGACAGCACACCGAGCGTGATGCCGGTCTTGGTGACGACGTCGTCGATCGTCATGGCCCGCTGCGCGGGGCCGGTCGTGTAGGGCTCGGCCTGGGTGTACTGGGGCTGGCCGAACTGCTGAGTCATCTGCCCGGCGCCCGCCGTGGCAGAACCGAACGAGGCGTATCCGCCCTCCTGCTTGGGGAGGTTGCGGAACACCGGGTTGCTGGTGGTGCGCACCGTGCGTGTCCCTTCTTTCGTGGCCCTCGCGGGCCTGTCGCGCCATTGTGGCCCGACCACTGCGGGTTCGCACCCGCTCTTGATTGGTCAAACGACTGACATCCACCGGTAAGTTCCCGGCGCGAACTGCGCGACCGGAACCGCGGTCGGACAAAACGGACTCTACCGTTCCGGGCGGCGCGGGGCCGATCCCCACACGACCGCCTGCGGGCCACGCGCGGTGGCATCATGGCCCTGTGAGTGCCGAAGAGCAGGAGAACGGGCCCGGCCAGACGCTGAACGTGAGCGAATCCGTCGACTCGGACGAGGTCCGCAACGACGACGGCGACGACGTGGTGGACGCCCCCGACGGCTGGAGCGAGGCCGACCGCTTCGGTACGACCGCCGTCGAGGAGGCCGAGGGCGAGAGCCTCGACCAGCGGCTCGCCGAGGAGGAGCCGGATCTCGCGCTCGAGGAGTGAGCCTCACTCCCCCTTGACGGAGCGGGTGACGGTGAACTTCGGGTTGCGCGCGATCACCTCGGTGCCACCGACCGCACTGCGAAGCGCCCCCCGGTAGCCGAGGTGCGAGTTGTAGACGGTCCACAGTTCGCCGCCCGGTCGCAGTACCCGGCCGGCGGCCCGGAACATCGCCAGCGCCGCGCCGGTGTGCACCGCGGCCCCGACGTGGAACGGCGGATTGCACACCACCAGATCCACCGAACCGTCGGCGAGAGTGGACATGGCGTCGTCGCGCAGCGCGGTCACCCGGTCCCCGACGCCGTTCGCCGCGGCGGTGGGCGCGGCGGGCGCGACCCCCCCCCCCCGCGCGGCGGGGGGGGCCCCCCCCCCCCCCCACCACTCGACGGGAAACCCGGTCGCCGCGGCGGAATCGACCGCGGCGACGGACTGGTCGGTCGCGACCACCCGGAGTCCGGGCCGGGCGCGGGCCAGCTCGATCGCGAGAATTCCGGTGCCGCAACCGAGGTCGACGGCCCTCTCGGCGCTCGGGTCCATCCGGGGTACCGACGCGAGCAGGAAGCGGGTACCGATGTCGAGTTTGGTTCCCGCGAACGCGGCACCGTGCGCGACGACCTCGAGGTCGAGTTCCTCGATTCGCTCGCGCAGCGGGAAGGTCGACTCCTGGGGTACGGGGAGCACGCCGCGCGCGACGAGCACCCGCGACTTCTGCCGGGCCAGGGTGGCGTGGACGTCGGCGAAACTGCGGCCGAGCACCTCGTTCATCGCGACCGTCAGGTGCTTGATCCGACCACCGGCGTACACCACCGCGTCCGGATCGGCGTACCGGGCGACGGCCTCGGCGATCTCGGCGAGCGCGGTGAGGCTGCGCGGCAGTTGCAGCAGCACGACCGTCGCGCCGGCCAGCAGGTCCTCGCCGAGCGCGCAGTTCCGGTAGCCGGCGAGTCCGGCCCGCTCCGCGTTGGCCGCCAGCGCCTGCTCTCCGGTGAGCGGATCCTGGTGCACCCGAACCTCGTTCGCGCCGAACCCGGCGACCGCTCCGAGGGTGAGCGCGCCGTACCGGTCGCCGATCACCACGACCGTCCCGGGCCGTGCGTCCCGCAGCGACTGCCCCGCCTCGTCCAGGATCAGTCGATCGGCGCTGTCGGCAGCGAACAGGTTCGGCGCCTCCACGTCGGGGAAGCGCCGCAACTGGGCGAGGAGTTCTTCGGGAACCGGCACGCGGTCCAGTGTTTCAGGTGACCCGGCGGGCTACCGCGACACCCAGCTGACCACCGCGTCCTGGTCTGCCCGGGTGGTACGGAAGCCGTTCGCCGGGTGATCCGTGTCCGGGTAGCCGAAGGAGATGGCGCACACGACGTTCCGACCCTCGGGGATGTCGAAGAAGTCGCGCAGGTAGGGCGAGCAGCCGGCCAGCGCGGCCTGCGGGATGGTGGCGACGCCGAGGCTCTGAGCGGCGAGCAGGAAGGTGCCGACGTACAGCCCGCAGTCCACCGCACCGTAGGTGCCGAGCGCCTCGTCGGTGGTCACGACCGCCACGTGGGGCGCGTCGAACAGGTCGAAGTTGCGCATGGTCTGCTGCGCCGACGCCGCGCGGTCGCCCGCGATGCCGAGGCTCGAGTAGAGCTGCAGGGCGCACTCGCGACGGCGGTCGCGGTACACGCCGCGATACTCGCGAGGGAACTCGATGTCACTGGCCTGCGTCACCGTGCGGATCGCCTCGGCGAGGCCGGCCCGGAAGCGGTCGGTGGCGTCGCCCTCGGTGATCGCGACCTGCCAGGGCTGGGTGTTGCACCAGGACGGGGTGCGTTGCGCGAGCGCGAGGATCTGCTCGATCACGTCACGGGGCACCTGCTGCGGCAGGAAGGCGCGGCAGCTGTACCGGGTGTCGAGCAGTTCGGTGAGGGTATGAGCGGTGAGGGTCGTCTCGGTCACTAGTCGTTGTGCCCGTTTCCGGTCCACGTGACGGTGACGCCGTTGTCGCGCAGCCACTTTGCCGGGTCGACCTTGGTTCCGGTCGTGTCCCAGACCTCGAAGTGCAGGTGCGGTCCGGTGGACTGGCCGCGGTTACCGACGGTCGCGATCTGCTGGCCCGCGACGACCTGCTGCCCCACCGTCACCTGGTAGTCGTTGACGTGGCCGTACACGGTGATGGTGCGGTCCTCGTGCATCACCCGCACCCACTGGCCGAAGCCCGAAGCCGGGCCGGCGGAGATGACCGTGCCGTCGGCGGCGGCCCGAATCGGCGTCCCGATGGGGGCGGCGATGTCGAGTCCGCCGTGGTGGGCGCCCCATCGCGAACCGAAGTCGGAGGTGAGCGTCCCCGACACCGGCTGCACGGTGCGCGCCTTGAGCGGGGCGAACTGCTTGGCCTGGTCGTCCACCCACTGCCGCGCGGTCGCGAACGCGGGAATCGAGTCGGCAGCCGGAACGTCCGGCACCTCGATCGTGGTCGGCACCTCGACCCCCGCGGGCAGCAGGCTCGCCACCTCGGTGGGCAGCGTCGGCAGCTGGATCGGGGCAGCCGAGGCGCTGGCCGCCCCGAGCTGAGCCCCACCCGCGAGGATCGCGCCGGTGGCGGCGGCGACCGTCGCGGCCTTCACACCCGCGCCGCTACCCGCAGCCTGCGCACGGTGACGACCACGCATCGCGTCCGGATCGATGCGAAACGCCGTCACGTGCCTGTTCGAGCTGCGGTGATCACCCACGGTGCGGTACCTCATCCGTTGTCGGCTGACGGGGCACCAAATAGTGCGCACCGTTTGTCCGTGTCCGAACATAACAAAACGGTATCGACAGCGTCGACCGTTACCGGATCTTTATGCCAATCCGGTCAGGAACCCCAGGTCACGCCGACGCCGCGATCGGCGAGCCACTGGCTCGGGTTCATCCGGTGGCCGCTGGGATCCCACACCTCGAAGTGCAGGTGCGGCCCGGTCGACTCGCCACGGCTGCCCACGGTCGCGATCTGCTGACCGGCCTCGACCCGCTGGCCGACGCTCACGAGGTAGGTCTCGACGTGGCCGTACACGGTGACGACCCCGTCGTCGTGCCGCACCCGGACCCACTGCCCGAATCCGGACGCGGGCCCGGCAGAGATGACCTCACCGGCCGCGGCGGACTTGATCGGGGCGCCCGTCGGGGCGGCGATGTCGATGCCGCCGTGCTGGGTGCCCCAGCGTGCGCCGTAACCGGAGCTCAGGGTGCCCGCGACGGGCTGGACCGTCAGCGACCGCGGCGCGGCACTGCCGCCGCCGAGCGAGCCGACGAGATCCGTCAGCCACTGGCCGGCCGGACCGGCAGGCGCCTCCACCGGGGGGAGCACGACGCCCGCGGGCAGGACGCCGGGGGCGACCTGCAGCGGTGCCGCGGAGGCGCTCGCGGCGCCGAGCTGGATGCCGCCCGCCACGATGGCGCCGGTCGCAACCGCGACCGTCGCGATCTTGAGGTTGCTGGTCAGTGCGCGAGAACGATTGAACGTCCTGTGGTGAATCGCCACAGTTTCTTTCCTTCATCTTCGTCGGCTGGGCCGGGCACCCGCTTCCGCGGCCCGGTCCGTCGTCGCGAACGAAAGTAACGACTTGGTATCAACTCGTCGATTGTGACCAAATATTCACCAAAATATGATGTTGCTGTACGGCGTAAGGCCAACGCCGTGCGCAGCGACAATGCAGATTTCACCGACCCGGCTATGACTCCGGTCACATAACGGCTGGTCTGGCCGATTTCGGCGCGGGTTCGGCGCCGGCTCCAGCGGCCCCTCCCCGACCTCCGGGGCTCAGTTCGCGCAGTTGCACCCGCCTGGAACCGGTTCTAGTTACGATGCGCCATGCGCATATTCCGAACCCTCACCCTGTCCGTCGCCGGCGTTGCCGCTGTACTGAGCACCGGCTCGGGAATCGCCTCCGCTGCGCCGAACCCGGCCGACACCCCGCGCGAGGCGATCGCGCGCACCTACATCGACGCACTGGTCTCGCACGACGCCAGCGCAGTGAAGTTCGCTCCCGACGCCACCCGGGTCGAAGCCGGCCTCAAGACCGGCTACTCCGGCCCGCAGATGAGCGCCGATCTCGAGCACGGCCTGCAGTACCGGGTCATCCAGGACATCCGCGACCTGGAGATGTCGGAGAGCGGCAACGTGGTGTCGACCAAGTACCTGCTGGACTCGGGCATCGCGGGTACCCAGCTCCTCACCGTGGAGATCACCGAGACCTTCGAGATCCCGGACGGCACCATCCACGCGATCGTCGCGCACATCACGCCGAAATCGCTGTCCTAGAGCACCGCCGCGCGATACGGCAGCGACTCGCCGGTTTAGTACGCGCGAGTAACGAATGCGCTCGGCTACCGTGGCGCACGCGTCGCCCCTCCAGTGACGTAGACCCCACCGGCCTTGCCCTCCCTCGTGCCGGTGGGGTCACCTATGTGCGGAGTCGGGCGCCCTCCCACCGAGGTAGTGAGGTGACGGAGTCCCTCGCCGTCCTTGAGCGCGAGCACGCCGCCGGAGGTGACAACGCGCACCGCGCAGCATCAGGTCGGCTGGCCCGCGCGGCACGTTGGTGGTCATCGTGTTCGCGTACGCGACGAGGTCACCACGTCCGGCCGTTGCCGAACTGATTCGCACCGTGAGCTCGACCAACGGCCTCGGGACCACGTGAACGAGGCCGTTCGCGAGGGCCACCGCATCGGACTGGTCGTGCAACTCCAGCCGGGCAGGCGCACGCAGATTGACGGCAAGTCACTGTTAATCGTGCGTGAAATAGGTGTTTCCGAATAATTCAGCAACTCCCTAGGGTCTTCGCCAAGGCGCCGCCGTTGTCCGGACCGAGTCCTGGACCTCCGCGGTGTCGGGACTCCACTCGGAAGTTCTTCCGCAAGATGAGGATTCGCGATGAAACTACTGTCCGTCATGCTGCTGGCGGTCGGGATGCTGGCCATCCCCGCCGTCCACGGCGCCCCACCGGCCCTAGCCGCTCCCGTTGTTGTGAAAGGCCCACTGAGTACCAGCGGGCGCTACATCGTCGATACGAGCGGTAACCGGGTCAAGCTGAAGTCCGGGAACTGGCACGGCTCCAGCGGCACATGGAACGGCAGCGGCGACGACGAAGACCCCGCGAACAACAACGCGCAGGAGGTCGGCCATCGCGCACCCCTGGGCCTGGACCGAGTGCGGATGGACAAGCTCGTCGGCGACTTCAAGGCGCTGGGGCTGAACAGCATTCGACTGCCCTTCTCGAACGAGATGATCACCGACAGCCGCGCGGTGCAGGGGTTGACCGCCAATCCGGAGCTGAACGGGCTACGCCCGATCGAGGTGTACGACCGAGCGGTCAAGGCGCTCACCGACGCCGGGCTCGGCGTCATCTTGAACAATCACACCACGACCACCCGCTGGTGCTGCGCCAACGACGGCAACGAGCGCTGGAACTCGGGCCAGTCCTGGGA
This sequence comes from Rhodococcus sp. NPDC059234, assembly GCF_042754225.1. Classification (NCBI taxonomy): domain Bacteria; kingdom Bacillati; phylum Actinomycetota; class Actinomycetes; order Mycobacteriales; family Nocardiaceae; genus Rhodococcus; species Rhodococcus sp. NPDC059234. The sequence continues at coordinate 4,411 of NZ_JBHZAH010000087.1, read as the reverse complement.
CAAGTGGATCGACGACTGGAAGCTCATGGCCGCCCGTTACAGGGACAATCCCGGAGTGGTCGGCGCGGACCTGCGCAACGAGGTGCGCCGCGACACCTGGAACGAGGCGAACTGGGGCCTGGGCGACAGCCACGACTGGTATGACGCCGCGCAGGAGGCGGGGGATGCAATCCTCAAGGATTCCAACCCGGATCTGCTCATCATGATCGAGGGCATCAACTGGACGGGCATTCCCTCCGATCTGTTCGGACACGAGCGCCCCATGCTGAAGTGGAATTACAAGCTGTCCGAAACGCTGGTGCGCTCGCACAAGGTCGTCTACGCCGCGCACATGTACGGCTACATCGGCCCCAATCACACCGGCGCCTCCGGCTTGGGTGAGACACACGACGCCCGCTTCCGCGACATGTCCCGCGACGACCTGTTCAAGTCCATGAACGCACTGGCGGGCTATGTGGCCACCACGCCCGACCAGCATTTCACCGCGCCGGTGTGGATCAGCGAGTTCGGCGTCGGCAAGGACGCTGGGGTTGCGGACAAGGCGTGGTTCGGCAATATGGTCGACTGGCTGATCGACAAGGACCTGGACTTCGCCTACTGGCCGATCGTGGGTTTCCAGAAGAACGACGATGGCAACAAATGGGGCCTGGTGCGCTACGACACCGACGGCAGCAAGCGCAGCGTCACCGATGCCGACGACTGGCGCGGTCCGCAGTTCCAGCGACTGATGGCCGCCAACGGGAAGACCGGCAAGGTCGCCCCGGTCCGAACCTGGTCAATGCTCAACGCGATTCACGAGGACGACAATCGCTCACTCCGGGCGGCAGACGATTGGGACAACGGCGCACACAAGCTCGTCTGCCCCGACGATCAGCGGCTGATTGGCATCAGTGCGCGCGGTCAGGGCGGCCTGTGCACCGACGCCACCGAGGGCAACCTCTGGCAACAGGGCACCGCAGCGGTCAAGGTCAATTCGGAGAAGGTCAGCACCGACTGGGCCGGAGGATTCACGAAGTACCAGTGCCAGGACGGGCAATTCATGATCGGCTACAGCCTCAACGGCGACGCCATGTCAGCCATCCTGTGCGCGCCCGGCCGCAGGCAGCTGGCCGGCGCCGGACGTACCGTCTGGGACGATCGGGGCGATAGCCGCCCAGCCTCCGGCGAAGGCGGCGACTACGCCAACGGTTACTACAAGGGCCAGTGCAATGCCGACGAGTACGCCGCCGGCATCGCCTTCTCATGGGCCAACTCGCGCCACGCACACCCCGATGCCCTGTACTGCCGCAAGCTCTGAATCGAGGTAACAGGTCCGCCCGCGGCACGAAATAGCCACGCCCACAAGGTGAGACACCAGAACCGTCCCACTCGAGCCGAACCGTCGGCGAGTCGGAACTCGTGGTTCACCTGACTGCGCGACTACCAGTTGGACGACGAGTTGCCGGGCGTGTATGTGTTGCGGCCAGCCTCGAGTCCGGTTCGGGCGCGGCGGCCGACGGCTCGGATGATCAGCAGCAGGGTCCCTGCGAACAGGAGCACCCCGCCCACGTACGCGATCACGATCATCTGATTCGACACAGGCTCAACCTATCTCCGGGCTGGTGAGGTCTCGCGTCACCGGAGGGGCGGCGCTGGCGTCACCGTACTCGTGCGGGTTGGCTACTCGCGCGCGCCAGACCGGCTGGTCGCGGTGTCGCTGCGACATAGCTGCCCGGCAATGTTCTGGCGTGACGTTTGGCCAGGGTCTGCGGTACCCATCCCGCGGACCACGGCCCGCGCCAGTGAGCCGGTCGCCCGGATCTGGAGCTCGAGAGCCATGTCGACAGTTCCCAGCGCAATCACAATGGGCCCGCCGATCCATGACGGAATCTTCATCGCTTCTCCTTGACCCTGACGGGGGATTGCACGCTCGGACGTTGAGAAGGTAGGTGTGGGCCCCGCCCACCTTGGGGGACGAGACGGGGCCCACCGTGCCGCCTGGGTCCGGGTAGAGAGGCGGCACGATTGATGTATCTAGTTAACTGTCAGCAACGTTACTCGAGTCGAGTGGCCGGATACCTGGTGGCGCTTCGGGCTCCCGCTGCTCGGCATCGTGTTGCTCGAGCGCCAGGGCGATCCCGACCGGGTCGGTCCGTCGGCGGCGTGAGATGGGAGGTTCCTGCCCCACGTTCAGGCGGCCGCAACCGCGGCTCTCGTCCCCCGCTCGAACCGTGGCCCAGCGATCGCGTTACCGCAGGTCAAGTCGATACTCTCAGTGCCCCCAGTCGGACTCGAACCGACACTTGGCGGATTTTAAGTCCGCTGCCTCTGCCAATTGGGCTATGGGGGCGTGGCGCTTTCCACCTGGCGAGCCGTAGGTGGCTGCACCGGATGCTAGCGTGCCGACCCGCCCCCGACAGCAGGTCTTCACCGTTACAGGATCGAGAGTGCGATCCCGTCCAGGATGTCGTGCTCGCTGACCACCAGTTCGTCGATGCCGGCGCGCCTCGCCAGTTCCTCGGCGAGCGTGTCGGCGACGATCGCTCCCCCGCCGATCACGTCCACCCGGCCGGGGTGGATCGTGGCGATCGCGGCGCGCTGATCGTGCGACATGTGCAGCAGCCGCGCATTCACCTCGTGCAGCCGTGGCAGCGACATCCGCGACAGGTGCACACGCTCGGCGTCGTAGTGCGGCAGGTCCAGCGAGACGGCGGCGAGGGTCGTCATGGTGCCCGCAACGCCCACCCAGGTGTGCGCCTGCTCCACCGGGACCCGCTCGAACGCCTCGGCGAGCTTCGCCGAGGCGAACTCGCGCGCCTGCGCGACCTGCTCGGCGGTCGGCGGGTCGTCGTGCAGGCAGCGCTCGGTGATCCGCACGCAGCCGATGTCGGTGGAGTAGGCCGCCCGAACGCCGTCACCGTCGCCGAGCACCACCTCGGTGGACCCGCCACCGAGGTCCACCACCACGAATGGCCCTGCCGCGGGGTCGAGTTCACCGACGGCACCGGAGAACGACAGTCGCGCCTCCTCGTCACCGGTGATCACCTCGGCCTGTGCTCCGGCGATCACCGCGCCGAGCACCTCGCGGGTCATCGCGAAGAAGTCCTCGCGGTTGGCCGCGTCGCGGGTCGCCGAGGTCGCGACCATCCGCACCGCGGTCGCGCCGGTCTCACGGATCATCCCGGCGTACTCCTCGAGCGCTACGCGGGTGCGCTCGATCGCCTCCGGCGCGAACTCGCCGGTGGCGTCGACGCCCTGGCCGAGCCGCACCACCCGCATCTCGCGCCGCACATCGTGCAGGCGGCCGGACTCGTCGGAGTCGGCGATGAGCAACCTGATCGAGTTCGTGCCGCAGTCGACGGCAGCGACGCGGGTCATTCCGCCTCGCCCTCCGGCCCCTGGTACTGCGGCCAGTCCGCGGGAATCGCGGTGCCGCGCAGCTTGCCTCGGGCGGCGAGAGCCACCGACTCGTCACCGAACGGGTTCACCCCGGGTCCCTTGGCGAGCGAATGCGCCATCAGCACGTGCAGACATTTGACCCGGTCCGGCATGCCGCCGCCGGTGAAATCCGTTCCGAGCGAATCGATCTCGTTACGCTCGGCGAGGTAGGACTCGTGCGCGCGCCGGTAGGCGGCGGCCAGTTCCGGGTCCGTGGCGAGCCGCTCGGTCATCTCGCGCATCACCCCGGCGGACTCCTGCCTGCTCGCCTCAGCGGTCAGTCGCGGATCGGTCAGGTAGTACAGCGTGGGGAACGGCGTACCGTCGGGCAGCCGCGGCGCGGTCTTGACCACGCCGGGTGCACCGTCCGGGGCGCGATAGGCGATGGCGAGCACGCCTCGGGGGTCGCGGCCCAACTGCGCGGCAACCGCCGCGAGGTCCTCCGCGGACACCGTGGGGTGGGAATGGCTTTCAGCAGGCTCGGTCACCCGACGGGCCCTCCTTGATCGTGTGGAATGGTCATCGACCCCGTGTTCGCCGGATCGGGAACGGGCCCTGGCGGGGGTGTCGGCGAGGGGGTGACCTGCGGCTGCGGTTCGACTATCGGCCGCCACAAATCGGTGTACCAGGGGTTGCCGCTGCGTTTCGGCTTGTTCAGCGTCTCGACCGGCGGCGCGGTCGCCCCGGGCAGCTGCACCTGGTACGGCGTCTCGCCGGGCATCACGTACTGCAGCCGGTTGCGGGCCTCGGCCTTGATCCGCGCCGGGTCGTTGCTCTGTTCCTTCTCGCGGGTGAGCCGGGCGACGTCGTCCTCGAGCTGGTCCTTCTGCTCGGCGAGCTGCTCGGCCTCGGTGCGCTGAGTCAGGTAGGTGCGCAAGGGCATTGCGAGCGTGAGCGCCAGTGCGCACACCACCACTCCGAGCGTCACTGCCTTCGCGGTGGACAGTCCGAGGAAGGTGCGCTCCTCACCCCGCTCCGCCGCCCCCCTCCGACC
>NZ_JBHZAH010000086.1:0-23442 GCF_042754225.1 Rhodococcus sp. NPDC059234 | reverse complement strand
GCCAGCGTGCGCGGCGGCGCGCCCGGGTGACCCCGGATCGCGGTGAGCGCGAGACGCTCCGCGCCGTCGAGGATGTCGATGTCCGCCACCGCCGTGTCCGGGGACTCGGCCACCGCCGCCAGGATCCGCAGGAACCTGTCGGCGAAGGTCCGCACGGTGGCCTCGTCGAACATGTCGGTGGCGAACACCAGGCCGGCGGTCATTCCGGCGGGTCCGCCGGCGGCGTCGAACTCCTCGGCCGCAGTGAGCTGCAGGTCGAAGTTGGCGGCGACCTCGCCGGAGTCGAGCGGCTCCACGCGCAGATCCGGCAGCGCGAGGTCCGGCCGGGTGATGCTCCGGAACTCGAGCATCACCTGGAACAGCGGCGTGTGCGCGTGCGAGCGGGGCGGATCGAGCGCTTCCACGACCCGTTCGAACGGGATGTCCGCGTGCATGAACGCGCCCAGGTCCGTCTCCCGGACGCGGCGCAGCAGCTCACCGAACGAGCACGCGCCCCCCACATCGCTGCGCAGCACGAGGGTGCCGACGAACATCCCGACCAGATCGTCGAGGGCCGCGGCGCCGCGGCCGGCGATCGGGGTGCCGACCGCGATGTCGTCGGTGCCGGACAGCCGGGACAGCAGGGCGGCCAGTGCCGCGTGCACCACCATGAACACGCTCGCATCGCGGCTGTGGGCGAGGGCGATCAGGCTCCGGTGCAGCCGCGCGTCGACCGTGAACTCCACGCGCCCACCGGCCTGCGAGCGGACCGCCGGCCGGGGCCGGTCGCTCGGCAGGTCCAGCACCTCGGGCAGGCCCGACAACGCGGTGGTCCAGTAGTCCAACTGACGGGCGAGCGGGGACGAGGCGTCGTCCTCGCCGCCCAGCCATTCGCGCTGCCACAGTGTGTAGTCCGCGTACTGCGCGGACAGCGACGGCCACTGCGGCGCGCCGCCGTACCGGCGCGCCGCGTACGCGGCGGCCACGTCCCGCGCCAACGGATTCAGCGAGAAGCCGTCCGCGAGGATGTGGTGCGCCGCCACGGTGAGCACGTGGTTCGTCTCGTCCACCCGAAAGAGCTCGGCCCGCAGCGGAACCTGCTGCGCGACGTCGAAGCCCCGGGCCAGCGTCGCCCGCATCCGGGCGCGCAGATCGTCGCCGTCGCGTACCCGAGTGATCTCGAGGCCGGGGGCAGCGCGGTCGGCGGGAAGGATCCTCTGGCACGGCCCGTCGTCGGTGAGCGGGTAGACCGTGCGCAAGGATTCGTGCCGGGCGACGACGTCGCCGAGCGCGGCCTGCAGTGCCGCGGCATCGAGGTCGCCCGTCAACCGCAGCGAGAACGAGATGTTGTACGCCGGGGACTGCGGATCGAACTGGTTGACGAACCACATCCGTTGCTGCGCCGGGGACAACGGGATCCGGACCGGCCGGGCGCGCGGGACCAGTGGGGGCCGCCGCACCCCGCTGCCTTCCCCGCCGACCCGCCGGGCGAGCTCGGCGACGGTGGGACCGTCGAACACGTCCCGGATGCCGAGCGCGGCGCCGGTCGCGTCGTTGATCCGGGCGACCAGTTGCGCCGACACCAGCGAGTTGCCACCGAGCGCGAAGAATCCGTCGTCCGCGCCGACCCGGTCGACGCCGAGGAGATCGGTGATCACGCCGGCCACGATCTCCTCGACCGGGTTCCGCGGCGCGACGTAGCCGTCCCCCGCGAGCCCGGGGACGGGCAGGCTCGCGCGGTCGAGTTTGCCGTGCGCGGTGACCGGAAGGCGGTCCAGGATCATCACCGTCGCGGGCACCATGTAAGCCGGAAGTGCCCGCGCGACGGACCCTCTCACCTCGTCCGGATCGAGGACCGCGCCGCCGTCCGGCACCGCGTATCCCAGCAGCAGGATTCCGACGGGTCCCTCGTCCGCGACCACCGCCGCGGCCGCCACCCCCGGCACCGCCGCGAGCGCCGCCTCCACCTCGCCCAGCTCCACCCGGTATCCGCGCACCTGGACCTGATGGTCCGCGCGGCCCGCGTAGTCGAACGTGCCGTCCACCCGCCACCGGCCCAGGTCACCGGTGCGGTACATCCGCGTGCCGGACCCGGACGGGTCGGCGACGAACCGCGCCGCGGTCTCCCCGGCGAGGTGCGGGTAGCCCCGCGCCAGCTGTACTCCCGACACGTAGAGCTCGCCCACCACACCGGGAGGGACGACGTGCAGTCGCTCGTCGAGCACGCGCACCTGCAGCCCCGGAAGCGCGCGGCCGATCGGCGATCCTCGGCGGGCGGCGCCCGACGCCCGGGTCAGCGGGCCGTGGGTCACGTGCACGCACGTCTCGGTGATCCCGTACATGTTCACCAACTGCGGCGCCGAATCCCCTCGGCGAGCGAACCATCCGGTGAGGCGCCCGGGATCCAGCGCCTCCCCGCCGAAGATCACGTACCGCAGCCGCAGCGCTGCCGGGTCTCCTTCGTCGGCGCGGGTCCGCTCGGCGTCCGCCAACTGGTAGAAGGCGCTCGGGGTCTGGCAGAGGACCGTGACCGACTCGTCCTGCAGCAGCTGCAGCAGGTGGCGTGGCGAGCGAGCGGTGGTGGGGTCGACCAGCACCACGGTGCCGCCGTGAAGCAGCGCGCCCCACAGCTCCCACACCGCGAAATCGAAGGCGTACGAATGGAACATCGTCCAGACGTCGTCGCCGCCGAATCGGAACAGCCCCTGCGCGTCTGCGAACAGCGCGGTCACGCTGCGGTGCGAGACCGCCACTCCCTTGGGCCGACCGGTCGACCCGGACGTGTAGATCACGTACGCGAGCGAGTCCGGGTGCAACGACGCGGTCCGCTCAGCGGCGGTGACCGGCGCCGGCGACAGCTCGCCGATCTCGGTCGCCACCGCGGGGTCACCGAGGTCGACGACCGGAATGTCGTTGCGACGCAGGACCGAACCGCTCGCGGCGCCGTCGACCAGGACGCACGCCGGAGACGCGTCGGCGAGCACGTGGGCAATGCGGTCCTCCGGATAGTCCACGTCCACGGGGACGTACGCGGCGCCGGCGGTGAGGACGGCGAGCAACGCGACGGGCAGTTCCTCCGACCGGGCCATCGCGACCGCCACCAGGGACGACGGCCCCACACCGTGGCGGATCAGCAAGCGAGCCAGCCTGTTCGCGCGCGCCGCCAGGTCGGCATACCGGATGCGGGTGGCCCCGGAGACGACCGCGCACGCGTCCGGGCTGCGTGCCGCGGTGCTCGCGAACAGCTCCGGCAGTGTGGCCGTCGGCGCCGCGCGACGGGGCCGCTCGTGCGCGACGAGTGCTCTTTCCTGCTCGTCGGTGATCACGATGTCGCCCACCACCGCGGTCGGATCGGTGGCCGCCGCGGCGAGGATCCGGACCAACCGGTCGCCGATCCCGGCCACCGTGGCGCGGTCGAACAGGTCGGTCGCGAACCGCAGTGTCGCGGACAGACCGGCGGCGCGACCCGAGTCGTCGAACCGTTCCCGCACTCCCAGCTGCAGGTCGAACTTGGCGACACCCGGGTCCACCTCGGCCGCCTCGGCGGACAGTCCCGGCATCGTCACCGTCGTGGGCTCGCCGTGCTGGAACTCGAGCAGCACCTGCACCAGCGGCGCGTGGATGGGTGATCGGTCCGAGGCGAACTCGTCGACCAGCCGCTCGAACGGCAGATCCGCGTTGGCGAACGCTCCCAGATCGGTCTCGCGCACCTGGGCGAGCATGTCGGCGAACGTGGCCTCGGGCCGGACGGTGCTACGCAGCACGAGGGTGTTGACGAACATGCCGACGAGGTCGTCCAGTTCGGGTTCGCCGCGGCCGGCGACCGGTGTGCCCACGGCGATGTCGGGCCCCGCACCGAGCCGGGCGAGCAGCACCGCGAGCGCGGCGTGCAGGACCATGAACAGCGTGCAGCCGTGCTCGCGCGCGATCCGGACGAGGTCTCGGTGGATCCCGGCCTCGACGTCGAACGCGATCCGGTCGCCGGACGTGCTCGCGCGCGTCGTCCGGGGACGGTCGTGCGGCAGCGAGATCGCCGACGGAAGATCGGCGAGTCGGTCACCCCAGTAGGCGAGTTGCCGGGCGGCGAGCGACTGCGGATCGGCCTCCGCGCCGAGCAACTCGTACTGCCACAGGGCGTAGTCGGCGTACTGCAGCGGCAGCGGATCCCACTCGGGTGCCCGCCCGGCCGCCCGCGCGGCGTACGCCGCCGCCACGTCTCGGGCCAGCAGCGCGACGGACTGCCCGTCCGCCGAGATATGGTGCAGCACAACGACAAGGACGTGCCGCCGCGGCCCGGTCCGCAGCAGCGCGACTCTCAGCGGAACCCCCTCGCGGACGTCGAAACCGGCGGCGGCCGTCGCCGAGACCGACTCCCCCACCCGCTCCGGGTCCACGACGACGGGGGTCAGGTCGACTATCGCGTCCGACGCAGGCAGGATCACCTGGTAGGGCCCCCGCGCGTCTGCCGGGAACACCGTCCGCAGGGCCTCGTGCCTGCCGATCACGTCACCCAACGCGGTCTGCAGCGCCGCACGGTCGAGCTCGCCCGTGAACGTCACGGCGAACGGAATGTTGTACGCCGGCGACGCGGTGTCGAACTGGTTCACCAGCCACATCCGCTGCTGCGCCGGGGAAAGCGGGAGCCGGTCCGGGCGGCCCCGAGCAACCAGCGCTGGTCGCTCCCGTGCCGGCCGACCAGGATCCGCGTTCTCGAGGATCCGGTCGGCGTGGTGCGCCAGACCCGCAACCGTCGGTTCCGCGAACAGGTCACGCACGCTCAGGTGCACCGACAGTGCCGCATTCACCCGTCCGATCACTCTCGTGGCCACCAGAGAGTCGCCACCGAGGTCGAAGAAGCTGTCGTCGGTACCGATCCGGGCCTGCCCGAGCAGGTCCGCGAACACCGCTGCGACCGTCCCCTCCGTCGGAGTTCGCGGCGCCCGGTACTCGGCGGTGGTCCCGCGCCACCGAGGTTCCGGCAACGCATCACGGTCCAGCTTGCCCGCGGGGCTCAACGGCGCTCGGTCGAGGACGACGAGGGCCGCGGGCACCATGTGCGCGGGCAGCGACTCTGCGGCGTGAGCGAGGAGCGCGGCCTCGTCGATCTCGGCGCCCGCCACGGGCAGCACGTAGCCGACCAGCACGGTGTCGCCCGAGGGGCCGGTGCGCCCGACGGTCGCCGCGAACGCGACATCCGGATGCGCTCGGAGCACGGCGTCGATCTCACCGAGCTCGATCCGAAAGCCGCGAATCTTGATCTGGAAGTCGCTGCGGCCGAGGTACTCGAGCTCGCGCGCAGTCGCATTCGCCTGCGCGCCGCTCGCGCGAGCATGCCACCGCACCAGGTCGCCGGTCCGGTACATCCGTCCGCCGGAGGTGCTGAACGGGTCCGCCACGAAGTGGCCCGCGGTCAGCCCCGGCCGGTGCTGGTAGCCGCGGGCCAGCCCGTCACCCGTGACGTACAGCTCCCCCACCGCCCCCTCCGGCACCGGCTGCAGCCTCCGGTCCAGGACCATTTCACCGCACCCGCGGGACGGTCCGCCGATGGTGACGGGGGCGCCGGGCCACAACGAGGTACTGATGCCGGCGACGACGGTGGTCTCGGTAGGGCCGTACGCGTTGAACATCCGGCGGCCTGCCTCGCGGGAACTCGGGGGTGTAGGCGCCTCGCGGGAACTCGGGGATGGCGGCGCCTCGCGGGAACTCGGGGATGTCGGTACAGCCCACTGCCGGACCAGCGCGGGCGGACACACGTCACCACCGGTGACCACGCACTCGAGACGACCGAGTCCGGCGGGATCGACGGATGCCAACGCGGCAGGGGTGACGAACGCGTGCGTGACCCGCTCGCGGCGCAGGAGGTCGGCCAGCTCCACGCCGCCGTACACGTGTGGCGGAGCCACGACCATCGTCGCGCCGGCCCCCGCGGCCATCAACAGTTCGAGCACGGACGCATCGAAGCTCGGCGAGGAGAAGTGCAGAGTGCGGGAATCCGCGGTGATCGCGAACCGTTCGCGTTCCTCCGCGGCGAGGTTCGCCAACCCACGATGGGTGACCACCACGCCCTTGGGCAGCCCGGTCGATCCGGAGGTGTAGATCAGGTAGGCCGCGTCGTCGAGATGCAGCGGGCGGGTCGCCGCGGCGCGGTCGGCGGAGATCGGGGGGTCCGGCTCCGCGATCGGGTCGTCGAGGACCAGCCACGGGGTGGTCTCCGGCAACGCGTCGCGGTGCGCGTGGACGGTGAGGCCGAGGGCAGCACCGGAGTCGGAGAGCATGTGCTCGATCCGGTCCGCCGGGTAGTCCGGGTCGACGGGCAGAAAGGCGGCCCCGGTGCGGGCCACCGCCCAGACCGCCGCCACCGACTCGATCGAACGCGCGATCGCCAGGGCCACAACGGAATCCGGACCTATACCGTGAGCGGACAGGCGTCCGGCCAGCGCGTCGGCGAGTTCGTCGAGTTCACGGTAGGAGAGGCTGCGCCCGCCGGCCACGACCGCCTCGTGGTCCGGATCGACGGCCACGGCGTCGGCAAGGATCCGGGCGAAGGTCCGCGGGGCGACGGCGCCCCGGCCCGTCACCGGGGTCAGCGCCGCGGATTCCGCCGCCGCCAGGAGCGGCACGTCCCCGACCGGCCGGTCCGGATCCTCGGCGACCCCGGCGAGCAGTCGCTCGAACCGATCGATCAAGGCGGTGACGGTCTGCTCGTCGAGCGCCGTGTTGTCGTAGGTCAGTCGCGCGTCGATACCGGCGGGCGCGCCGCGTGCGGTGAAATGCTCGGTGAGTTCGACAGTGAGTTCGGAGGTCTCCGGAGCGACCGCATCGGACTCGGCGGCGTGGACGTCGATCGTCACGCGCGGGCGGGGGGCGTCGAGCGTCTGGACCACCCGCTCGAACGGGGTCTCCTGGTGGGCGAAGGCGCGGCGCTCGCACTCGCCGCTCGCGCGCGCCAGGTCCGTGAAGGCGGCGGACGGGTCGATCAGAGTGCGCAGGGCCACGGTGTTGCGGACGGCGGTGGCGGAGGGCCCGTCCCCGTTCCCCTCGGGTGACGGGTCGGACCGGAGCGGCACCGGAGCCGCGACGACGATGTCGTCGGTGTCGGTGAGCCGGCTCAGGACCGCGGCAAGTGCGGTGTGCAGCATGGTGAACGGCCCGATGCCGAGGGCGTGGGCGAGCGCCGTGGCCGCCTTGTGCAGATCGCGGTCGAACGCGCGCGTGACCGAGCCCCGTCCGGTCCCCACGGATGGCGCCGGGCCGGTGCGGGGCAACACCGCCGACTCCGGCTGCCCGGCCAGCTCGTGCGCCCAGAACGCCAGCTCGGCATTCTCGCGCAGCATGCGCGCCCCGATCCCGGCCGACTCGGCGTGAATGTCCGCCAAGCGTGTGGTCGGCTCCGCAACGAGCAGGGCCTCCACGAGTTCGACGAAGCGCCGGTGATGCGTGCGCAACTCGTCCTCGCCGTATCTGTTGGGGTTGCCGCGGAAGTCGACGAGGGTCCGGGCGGGCGAGCCGCTCTGGTAGATGTTGACCAGCAGGTCCTGCACGGGCCCGGAGGTCACGATGTGGTACTCGCCGACGATCGACCCGAGAGTGATCTCCTGGCGGAAGAGCATCACGTTCACCATCGGCCCCGCCAGCCCGTGCCGCGCGCCGGTCAGCCCCGCGTCGCGCCGGATGTCCTCGAGGCTGCACCGCTGGTGACGCAACGCGCCCATCAGTTCCAGCTGCACCCGCCGGACGAGGCCGGCGACGGTGTCGTCGGGGTAGACGGTGATCCGGAGCGGGGCGACGTTGACGAGCATTCCTCCGGAGTGCTGCAGTGGCGCGGTGGTGCGCGCAGACACCGGCACGTTCACCAGGACGTCGCGGCTGCCCGTCATTCTGGACAGGTAGCAGGCGAACGCCGCGATCAGAAGCGCCGCGGACGTGGCGCCGACCCGGGCATCGGAGGAACCCAGCCGATCGAGCGCCGCGTCGGTCAGTTGCGCGCTCTCCAGCCGGCTACGGGCCGCCGCCGGGCCGTCCCGGTGTGCGAGTGTGGAGCCGGCCTCGATCCCCCGCACGTGCTCGGCCCAGTACTCGCGGTCGGTCCCGAATCGGCTCGACGAACGGTACTTCTGATCCAGCTCGTAGAGCGTGCGCAGGTCGAGAGCACCGCTCGGTTCCGGATCGACGCCTTTGGACGCGGCGGTGTAGAGGGCCGCGATACGGTTCACCATCGTCATGCCGCTGTAGCCGTCGAGCGCGACGTGGTGAATTCGCGTGTACCACAGGTAGTCTCGGTCGGTCACCTGGAGAATGGTCATCTCCACCAGTCGGTCCCGCGTCAGTTGGATCGGGGTGACGTAGTCGTTGTCGATCCATGCGTGCGCCGCTCCGAGCGGGTCCTCCTCCTGCCGGAAGTCGAACAACTCGATCGAGGTGTCGATCGAGGGGTCGACCACCTGGCTCGGTTCCCCGCCGGAGTCCACCAGACGCAGGAACGGTGACTGGAACTCACGGGCCGCGGTCACCGCCGACGAACGCAACAGGTCGAGGTCGACGTCGCCGTGCAGGTCCACGTACTGCGCAATGAAGATCGGGGCCGTCGGGGTGAGTTGCTGACCGAACCACACACTCCGCTGGACCGCCGACAGCGGGAACGCATCCGCCGGACCGTCCGGATCGAATGTGACGGCCTGCGGCTGCGCGGAATCCCGTTGTGAATCGGTCGATGGAAGGTCCTTCATCTGAATCCTCAGGCAGAGGGGTGTCGCTTCGTCCTCGGCGTACCGCGCGCTGTCTCTCCAGAGTATCGGCAGGCGACGATCGTCGTGTCGAGTTCGCGGAGCCGCGGAACAGGTGCGTCGTGTCAGAAGGCGGGCCACGGGATGCGGCGGTGCCCCGACGGCACCGGCATCAGCGGTTCGGCCAGCAAGGCCTCCGCCCTCGCGAGCAGCGCGTCGACCTCCGCGACCGTCACGTACTCCCCGAGCCGCTCGCCGAACTCGCCGCGCAGCGAGCTCGCCAGCGCCTCGACGTCGACGAGCAGGTCGCCGCCGATGCCCTGGCCCGCCCAGCCCCACAGGACGGTGCGCAACTTGTCCTCGGTGTGCAGGCAGATGCCGTGATCGACCCCGTAGACCGACCCGTCGGTCCCCTCCAGCGCGTGCCCGCCCTTGCGGTCGGCGTTGTTGAGCAGGACGTCGAGCACCGCCATCCGCTGCAGCCGCGGGTCGTCGGCGTGGATCAGCGCGACCTCCTCGCCCTCGCCGTCGTAGGCACGCAGCACCTGGAACCAACCGTTCGGCACCTGGTCGGGCGGGCAGACGTCGACGAGGTCGAGCCGCTCGCCCAGTTCACCGGTCGGCTCGGGGGTGTCCACCCAGCGCTGGACCATGCCGGGACCGTAGGGGCCGTCGCGCAGGATCGTGCGCGGAATCACGCCCCAGCCCAGTTCCTCCGAGACCAGGTACGACGCGACCTCGCGGCCGGCGAGCGTGCCGTCCGGGAAGTCCCACAGCGGTCGCTCCCCGCGCACCGGTTTGTACACGCAGCGCAGGCTCCGGCCGTTCGCGCTCGCCTCGCACACCAGGGTCGCGTTGCTTGCGGTCACTATCCGGCCGAGCACCGTCAGCTCACCGGTCGCGAGCAGGTCGGGATCCTCGATCTCGATGCGGTCGGCGGTCAACGGCTAGTTCTCCTCGGCGGTTTCGTCGGCCCGGCCGAAGGTCGCGCCGCGCCGGTAGCCGTTGGTCCGGATGCACATGTGCCCCTCGGGCGAGAGCGGCTCGCCGCACAGCGGGCACGGCGCCCGGCCCGCCGAGATCACCCGCTCGGACCGCAACGCGAACTCGCGGGCCTGCTCCGGGGTGAGGAACACCCGGACCGCGTCCGGGCCCTCGTCCACGTCGTCGAGGACGACGGACTCGTCGACCTCGGACTCGCTCACCGCAAGCAGTTCCACCACGACCGCACCCGCATCGGAGTCCCAACCGAGGCCCATGGTGCCGACCCGGAACTCGGCGTCCACCGGCATCACCAGCGGGCTGGTGTCCTCGAGGTCGGATTCCTCGGGCGGAATCGCGGTGCCGAAGCGACGGTGCACCTCGTCGAGCAGCAGCCCCATGCGGTCCGCGAGGACCTGAACCTGCTGCTTCTCGAGTGCCACGCTCACGATCCGGGACTCGTGGATCGCCTGGAGGTAGAACGCCCGGTCACCGGGTTCCCCGACGGTTCCGGCGATGAATCGATCGGGGGTGCGAAATACGTGAATTGCGCGGGACATCTACACCTCCACCTGGTCGGGTCGTCGTCTCGAGGGTCTACCCGTCCTCATTATCCGCCCTTCCGCCGGTTCCCACCTCACCGCCGGGGACGGCGTCCGAGGAGTCGACACCGGCGGGCTTCGCGGCCGCGCCCCCGTTCAGGCTCGACAGGTCGGCGCCGGTGTCGTTCATGCGGAGCACGAACGGGCGTGTCGCGGTGTAGCGGATCACGCTGATCGAGGCGGGGTCGGCGACGATCCGCTGGAAGCCGTCGAGGTGCGTTCCGAGCGCGTCCGCGAGCACCGACTTGATGACGTCGCCGTGGCTGCAGGCCACCCACAGCACGTCCTTGCCGTGTTCGGCGGCCAGCCGGGCGTCGTGGGCCCGGACCGCCGCGACCGCCCGCGCCTGCACCTGGGCGAGGCCCTCCCCGTCCGGGAAGACCGCGGCGGACGGGTGCTGCTGCACCACCTTCCACAGCGGCTCGTCGAGAAGTTCCTTGATCGGCCTGCCGGTCCAGCTCCCGTAGTCGACCTCGGCCAGCGCGTCGTCGGTGAACGGGGCCAGTCCGAGTTTCTCGGCGAGCGGAGCGACCGTGTTCTGGCACCGCAACAGCGGCGAGCGCACGATCGCGGCCACGTCCAGCCCGTCGAGCCTGCCGACGATCGCCTCGGCCTGTTCGCGCCCGCGATCGTCGAGGTCGACGCCGGCGGTGCGTCCGGCGAGGGTGCCGGAGGTGTTGGACGTGGACCGGCCGTGCCGGAGCAGGATCACCGTCATGGTGACCAGCCTAGGCGGGGTTGCGCAGCTCCCCGAGCGCCGTGCGGTATCGGCGCTGCTTGATCGTGCCCAGGGTCGCACCCGCTTTGGGGGCGAGGCTCCGCGCGCGGTCCATCGCGGCGGACAGGACGGCCTGCTCGTCGACCGCCTCGTCGGCGATGCCCTCGGCGGCCGATTCGGCCCCGCCGTAGCGCCTGCCGGTGGTCATGGCGTCGTGCGCGGTCCGCACGGGGAGCTTGGCCGCGATCAGTTCGGACATGCCCACCGAGAAGGGGATCTGGATGTCGACCTCGGGGAAGCAGAAGTATCCGCGGTCGGCACGCACAACCCGCTGGTCGTGGGCGAGTGCGAGCATGGCGCCCGCGCCGAAGGCATGCCCCTGCAACGCCGCGACCGTCGGCAGCCCCAGGGCGAGAACGCGGGCGAACATTGCCTCGACCCGCGCGCTGAACGCCGGGATCTGGTCTGCGTTGGCCGTCAACCACTGCAGGTCGAGGCCATTGCTCCAGATCTTGCCCGTGGCGGTGGTGACGAGGGCCCGCGGGCCTTCCGCGGCCTCGACGGTGTCGAGGTGCGCGTCGATCGAGTCGAGCCAGCCGGGGTTGAAGCGGTTCTCGCCGCAGCCGAGGCTCAGCACGAAGACGTCGCCGTCCCGGCGCAGGGTGGGCGGGTCGTCGGGAGAGTTCGAGAATGTCATTTCTAGAAACTATCTTCTAGATAGGGGGCTGTCCAGTCCCGGACTCTGCGATACTCGGCGAATGGCCCGCACCACGTTCTCCACCGACGCACTGCTCGATGCCGCGCGTGAGGTGATCCTCGAGCGCGGTCCGCGGTCCGCGACGGTCGCCCTGATCGCCGCGCGGGCCGGCGCGCCGACCGGGTCGATCTATCACCGCTTCGCCTCGATCGACGAACTGCTCGCGCGGACCTGGCTGCGTGCGGTGCGCCGCACCCAGGAGGTCCGCCCCGCCGAGTTCGACCCCGCCGGGGAGCCCGTCGAGGTGGTGGTGGAACTGGCCCTCGCGCTCTACGACCACTGCGTCTCCGAGCCCGGCGACATGCTGTTGCTCGATCGGCTGCGCCGCGAGGACGTGCTGCACCTGAACCTGGGCGACGAGCTGATCACCGAGGTCGGACGGGCCGACGAGCAGACCGGCGGCCTGATGGCCGAGCTGGCGCGCGCGCTGTTCGGGCGCGCGGGCAGGCGCGAGACCGACCTCGTGGTGCTGGCCCTGGTCGACCTGCCGTACAGCTTCGCCGGACGCTACCTCCAGGCCGGCGCGCGGCCGCCGAAGAGCCGCCGGGACCGGCTGCCCGATGCCGTGCGGGCGATCGTCGCGATCGGCACGCCAGACTAGGGCGCGTACCGGACTCCCCTAGGTCGCCGCGACGACGCCCGTCCCGAGCAACACCAGCAGGACGACGCCGACGATGATGCGGTAGCCGACGAACCAGTACATCGAGTGGTTGACCACGAAACGCAGCAGCCACGCGATGGTGGCGTAGCCGATGACGAACGCGATGGCCGTCGCGACGATCAGTTGGGCGCCACTGGCATTGAGGCCCTCACCCGCCGGCTCGAACGCGTCGGGCAGGCTGAACAATCCCGCCGCGGTGACCGCGGGAATGGCGAGCAGGAACGAGTACCGGGCCGCGGCCTCGCGGGTCAGGCCGAGGAACAGGCCGGCACTGATGGTGCCGCCGGAGCGGGAGACACCGGGGATCAGCGCGAGCGCCTGCGCCGAGCCCATCACGATGCCGTCCTTGAGCGTCAGTTCCTCGATCGGCCTGCGCTTGCGTCCGTAGTACTCGGCGGCGGCGATGACCAGCGCGAAGACGATGAGCATGGTCGCGACCAGCCACAGGTTCCGGGCACCGGTGCGCACCTGGTCCTTGAACACGAAGCCGAGCACGCCCACCGGGATGGTGCCGACGATGACGTACCAGCCCATCTTGTAGTCGTGCCCGCGCTTCGCGGGATCGCGCAGGCCACGCAGCCAGGCCATCACGATCCGCGCGATGTCGCGCGCGAAGTACACGAGCACGGCGGCCTCGGTACCGAGTTGGGTCACCGCGGTGAACGAGGCTCCGGCGTCGTCCTGCCAGAACACTTCCGAGACGATGCGCAGGTGTCCGGAGGACGAGATCGGCAGGAACTCGGTCAGGCCCTGGACGACCCCGAGGACGATGGCCTGCAGCCAGGTCATCGACTCCCCGAT
This sequence comes from Rhodococcus sp. NPDC059234, assembly GCF_042754225.1. NCBI lineage: Bacteria > Bacillati > Actinomycetota > Actinomycetes > Mycobacteriales > Nocardiaceae > Rhodococcus > Rhodococcus sp. NPDC059234. Next base: position 10,220 of record NZ_JBHZAH010000086.1, on the reverse strand, counting down.
CACCGGCCGGTCCCGTCGTCGTCGATCGCGGTTGTCACGGGCGCGGGTCGAAGAATCACGGACAGGACCGTACCCGGAGAGTCGCGGCGGCGCGCGGCGCGCGGCGGCACTACGCTCCAGGACTTGTGGTGATCGAACTATGAGGCAGCGCACCGTCGGAACGAGCGGGCTGCGGGTATCGCGGGTCGGCCTCGGAACCATGGCCTGGGGCCGGGACACCGACGGGGACGAGGCCGCGGCCCAGGTCCTGGGATTCATGGAATCCGGTGGGACACTTGTCGATTCGTCCCCGTTCTACGGCGGCGGCACGGCACAGCGCATCCTCGCCGAGCTCCTCTCCGACGTGGCACCCCGCGCCGAACTCGTGCTCAGCAGCAGCGGCGGCATCCACTGCGGCCGTGACGGCGTGGACTGCTCGCGTCGCGCGCTGATCGCGCAGCTCGACGCCACCCTGCGCGAACTCGGCACCGATCACCTGGACCTGTGGCAGGTGGCCACGTGGGATCCGATGACCCCGGTCGAGGAGGTCGCCTCCGCCCTCGAGTACGCGACCTCGACCGGCCGTGCGCGGTACGTCGGCGCCCGCGGCTACCTCGGCTGGCAGCTCGCGACCGCGGCGGCGAGCGCGGACCTGGTCGCGACGCAGGCCGAGTACTCGCTGCTCGCCCGCGGCGTCGAGGACGAACTGCTCCCGGCGGCGCTTCACCACGGGGTCGGGCTGCTGGCCGCGGTACCGCTGGCCGGCGGCGTGCTCACCGGCAAGTACCGCGACGGGATCCCCGCGGATTCGCGCGGCGCGTCCGAGACCGGCGCGGAGTCCGTCGCGGCGTACCTGACCGACGCCACCGCACGGGTGGTGGACGCGGTGGTCACCGCCGCGGACGGACTCGGCGCGTCGCCGCTCGCCGTCGCGCTGGCGTGGGTGCGCGACCGGCCGGGGGTGGCCAGCGCGATCGTCGGCGCCAGGGACTACGCACAGCACACCGGGGTGCTCGCCGCCGAGGAACTCGAACTGCCGGCGGCCATCGCCGCCGCGCTCGACGACGTAAGCGCCTGACGACGTAAGCGCCTGACCGCGCCGATCCCTCGTTCACCGTTGCTCCTGCGCCTACCCTGAAAGCGTGCAGGCGCAGGAGCAATGCCGCAGGTTCGCCGACGCCAGGGTGGCCCGGCTCGGCACGGTCACCGCAGAGGGTCGTCCCCATCTGGTCCCGGTGGTGTTCGCGGCCGTCGGCGACGTCGTCTACTCAGCGGTCGACGACAAGCCGAAATCGACCCGCCGCCTGCGTCGCCTCGAGCACGTCGCGGCGACCGGTCGGGCGAGCCTGCTGGTGGATACCTACGACGAGGACTGGACCCGACTGTGGTGGGTTCGCGCGGACGGCGCCGCCGACGTGGTGGACGCCACTTCCGCGACCGGCAGAGCCGGCGTGGACGCCCTCGTCGCCAAGTACTCCCAGTACACGGACATGCGTCCAACTGGACAAGTGATCGTGTTGCGGATCGACCATTGGTCCTCGTGGGCGGCCCGCGACACGAATCCCCAAGGGCAGGCTAACCTAGTGTCCGGTCCGTCACATGCGGCCACACGACGACAAGGGGACGAGAGATGACACCGCTGGATTCGGCAGAGACGACCACACCCGGCCTGGCCGAACGGATCCGTACGCAGACCGACGCCGCGCACCGCCAGACCGAGCAGTCCCGCTTCGTCGGCGACCTGTTGGCGGGCAAGCTCACGCCGGCCGGTCACGCCGCCCTCCTCGCCCAGACCTACCTGGTCTATCTCGCGCTCGAGGAGGCCGGCCGCGCACAGGCCGCGCACCCGGTCGCCGCCCCGTTCATCGGCGACGAACTGCTCCGTACCGAGGCACTCGAGGCCGACCTCGAATTCCTGCTCGGCGCCGACTGGCGGTCGCAGGTGACGGCCCTGCCCGCGACGGCGCGCTACATCGAGCGGCTCGAGGAGATCGCGTTCGACTCCCCCACCGGGTTCGTCGCGCATCACTACATCCGCTACATGGGCGACCTGTCCGGCGGCCAGATCATCCGCCGGATGCTCGAGCGCGCCTACGGGTACACCACCGACGGCCTGCGTTTCTACATCTTCGACCAGATCGAGAAGCCGAAGCTGTACAAGGACGCCTACCGCGCCAAGCTGGACGCGGCCCCGCTGTCCGCAGAGGACCAGCAGCACCTGATCGACGAGGTGAACCTCGCGTACCGGCTCAACGGCGACCTGTTCGCCGACCTCGAGGCAGACATCGACACCTACCTCGTGAAATGAGCCGGCCGCACTACCGCACGCTCGCCCGCGTGGCCGCACTCGCGGTCACGGCGGCGGTGGCCCTGACCGCGTGCGGGTCCGCCGACACCCCGGGCGGCGCGGGCGCGACCGGACGCCACACGGCGACCCTCGACAGCCTCGACCCGCAGCCGATCGCCGAGCACCCCGCGCCCGTCCTGCCGGTCACCGTGCGGAGCTTCGACGGGGTCGACGTCACCGTCGCCGACACCAGCCGCATCGTCGCCGCCGACCGGTACGGCACCCTCACCGAGACCGTGTACGCACTGGGCCTGGGCGACCGCCTCGTCGGCCGCGACACCGCCGCGAAGTTCCCGGCGGTCGAGGCCGTTCCCAACGTGACGCCGTCCGGGTCGTCCCTGTCCGCCGAGGCGATCCTGGATCTGCACCCCACGCTCGTGCTGACCGACACCAGCATCGGCCCGCGAGCGGTCCAGGACCAGCTCCGCGCGGCCGGGATCCCAGTGGTCTACTTCGACCCGACCCGCACCCTGGCCGGGGTGCCCGGCCAGATCCAGGCCGTCGCGGACGCGCTCGGCGTGCCGGAGCAGGGCCGCGCGCTGAGCGACCGCACCGCCGCCCAGATCGCCTCCGCACGCGCGCTCGCGCCGACCGGCGCGACACCCCCGAAGATCGCCTTCCTGTACATGCGCGGCCCGGCGATCACCATGATGGCCGGTCCGGGGTCGGGGGCGGACTCGCTGATCGAGGCCCTCGGCGGCGTCGACGCCGGCACCGCGTCCGGACTGACCCAGCAGTTCACCCCGATCACCAGCGAGGCCCTCATCGCCGCCGCGCCAGACGTGTTCCTCATGATGACGAACGGACTCGACTCGATCGGTGGACTCGACGGACTGGCGAAGGTCCCCGGTGTGGCGCAGACGCCGGCCGGGAGGAATCAGCGCGTGGTCGACATGCAGGACGGGGTGCTGCTGAGCTTCGGCCCGCGCAGTGGTGACGTGCTGAGCGCGCTGTCCACCGCCCTCTACGGGCCGCCGACGCAGTGACCGCCCCGACCACCAGCAAGCCCGTCAAGCCCCGCGCGCGGGTCAACGGCGCCGCGGTGCTGATCGTCCTCGCACTCGGACTGCTCGTGCTCGCACTCGTCTCCGCGTGTGTCGGTCAGGTCCCGACCTCGCCCGCCGAGGTGCTCGGCAGCGTGGCGCACCGGATCGGCCTCGACCTCGGGCCGATGCCCGCGCACCCAGCGGGCGAGGTGACGCTGTGGCAGGTCCGGTTCCCGCGGGTGGCACTGGCGATCGTGGTCGGCGCCGGCCTGGGCTGCTCGGGCGCGCTCCTTCAGGGCGTGTTCGCCAACCCGCTCGCCGAACCGGGCGTGATCGGCGTGTCCGCAGGCGCGGCGGTCGGCGCCAGCGCAGTCATCGTGACCGGCGGCGCGTTCGTCGCCGGACCGATGATCGCCGCGGCGGCGTTCGTCACCGGCCTGATCACCACCACCCTGGTCTACCTGCTGGCCCGATCCGAGGGCCGCACGGAGGTCGTGACGCTGGTGCTCACCGGCGTCGCCGTCAACGCCTTCGCGGGCGGCCTGATCGCCTTCTTCACCTTCGTCGCGGACCCGGCGGCCCGCGACCAGATCGTCTTCTGGCAACTCGGCAGCCTCAACGGCGCCACCTGGAATGCCGTCGCGGTGGTCGCCCCGATGGCCGCGGTCGGCATCGCCGTGACCATGGCCTTGGCGCCGAAGCTGGACCTGCTGGCCCTCGGCGAGAGCGCCGCCGCGCACCTCGGTGTGAACGTCGAGCGGCTGCGGCAGATCGCGGTGGTGCTGGTCGCGCTGCTGGTGGCCTCCTCGGTCGCCTTCACCGGGATCATTCTGTTCGTCGGCCTGGTCGTGCCGCACCTGATGCGGATGATCGTCGGCCCGGGTCACCGGCTGCTGATCCCGGCCAGCGTGCTGTGCGGCGCGATCGTGCTGCTGGCGGCCGACCTCGGCGCGCGCACGCTGGTGCCCAACGCCGACCTGCCGCTGGGCATGCTGACCTCGCTGGTCGGCGGCCCGTTCTTCTTCTGGATGTTGCGCCGTACCCGCCGCACGCAGGGAGGGTGGGCATGATGCCGGCGATGGCCGCGCGAGTGCGGAGCGTGCTCGCGCGCGAGCTCCCGGTGCCGGGTCACGCCGAGCCGGGCACGGTGAGCATGCGGGCGGTCGAGGTGAGCGTCGACCGCGGCGACCGGCGGGTGCTGGACGCGGTGTCGTTGGACGTGCGCCGCGGCGAACTCCTGGCACTGGTCGGCCCGAACGGTGCGGGCAAGTCCACCCTGCTCGCCGCCCTGTCCGGCGACCACCTGATCGCCGACGGACACGTCGAGCTCGACGGCCGGCCCGTGCACGAGTGGACGGGTACCGAAATGGCTAGGCGCCGATCAGTTCTGCCGCAGCAGCACACGGTCGGGTTCTCGTTCACGGCGCGCGAGGTCGTCGAGATGGGCCGGGCCCCGTGGGCCCGGACCGCCCGACGCGACGACGACGAGAGCGCGGTGCGCGAGGCGATGTCGGCGTGCGACGTCGAACGGTTCGCGGCCCGGCCCTTCGCGGCACTGTCCGGCGGCGAGCGGTCGCGGGTGGCGCTGGCGCGGGTGCTGGCCCAGCGCACCGACACCCTGCTGCTGGACGAGCCGACGGCGGCCCTCGATCTCGGCCACCAGGAGGCGGTGATGGAACTGGCCCGCGATCGGGCCCGCGCCGGCGCCGCGGTCGTGGTGGTGTTGCACGACCTCGCGCTCGCCGCGGCCTACGCGGACACCGTCGCGGTGCTCGAGGGCGGCAGTCTGGCCGCCCTCGGTACCCCGCAGGACGTGCTCACCGAGGAACTGCTCAGCCGCGTCTACGGCCATCCCGTGGAGGTGCTCGCCCACCCGGACACGGGCGCCCAACTGGTGCTGCCGAAGCGGGCGGCGCGCTAGATCCCGTCGATGACGCCACCGATGCGGCCGAGCAGCGAGCGCAGGGTGCCCTCCGCGCCCTCCACCGGGCGGGCCTCGGCGACGGCGTCCCGCACCAGCGCAGCGATGCTGCGTTCGTCGGTGAGGTCGATGTCGTTGACGCCGCGTTCGGCGACCGCGACCACGTCGGCCTCCTCGGGCACGTCGGTGTCGAGGTCGTCGCGGTACACCTCGACGTGGAGGGTGCTGCCGCGCACCCGGAAGGCGAAGGCCTGCCCCTCCGCGTTGCGGCCGAACCCGTGCGCGTGCGCCCCCACGGAGAGGTCCTCGAGCAGGAACTCGTGTGCGCGGTCGTCGTTCATATCCGATCCTTCCCCCAGAAATGTCGTGGACCGGCCCCCCATGCGTTACCCACGGTAACCCGTAATTTGCCCGAATGTCCTACTCGAATTCGGCCGGCGGAACGCGATCAGGGATGCTAGGGGGCGGACATGGTGGACCCGGACCGCCGGCGCGTTCGCGACGGTTCCGGGCCACGAGGCGGGAACAGAGGAGACGTACATGCGGGGACCGGCTGCGCGCACCACGACCGTTCTGGCCGGAGCGCTGTTACTGCTGGTCACCGGCTGCTCCTCGAGCGGCGACAACGACAAGGTCAAGACCATCGAGCCGGCCACCGCGGCAGCCTCCCCCGCGACCTCGACGGCACCCGCGGGGAACGTGGTCTCCATCGGCGCCGCCGACGTCGCCGCCTCCGTCTACGACGCGGCCACCGACACCGTGGCACTGCTCACACCCGACGCGAAGCGGCTGCTGGTGATGCCCGCGGCGGTGGGAAGCGTGCCGGGAGCGGCCGACATCCCGCTGAAGGTCGTGGAGCTGCCGGGCGGCGTCGCCTCGCTGGGCGCACCCGCCGACGGCACCGTCGCGGTGCCCGCGGGCCGCGCGGTGGTCCGGGTGAACCTCGCCAGCGGCGAGACCACCACCAACCCGGTCGACGGCGACGTCCAGTCGGTCGCGCTGCTCGGCGAGGGCAGGCTGGCGGTCGGCACCGCGGACGGTTCGGTGCGCGAACTCGATGCGAGCGGTACCGAGACCCATCGGGTCACCGGCCTGGTGTCGGTCGACGCGCTCGGCGTCACCGGCGACAAGCTCACCGCGCTCGACCGCAGGCAGACCTCGGTCACCGACGTCAAGCTCGCCGACGGCGACCTCGGCCTGGCCCTGCGTACAGGCGAGGGCGCCACCAACCTGGTCACGGACCGCGTCGGCCGGGTCCTGGTCACCGACACCACCGGCGGCGAACTGATCTCGCTGACCACCGATCCGCTGATGATGCACCAGCGCTACCCGGTCCCGAACTCCCCGTACGCCATCGCGGTCGACGAGACGACCAACCTGGTGTGGGTGACGGCCACCGCCACCAACGAGGTGATCGGCTTCGACCTGTCCAGCGGGATCCCGGTCGAGAAGCATCGCTACCCCACTGTCCGGCAGCCCAATTCGGTCGCCGTGGACGGCAAGACCGGCGCCCTGTACGTGGCCTCGGCGGCGGGCGGCGGCCTGCAGCGGATCGACACCAGGGGCCAGTGACGCCCGCGCGTCCCGCGACCATCATTCACCTGCCCGGACCCGGACTCTAGGGAGAACCGTTGTATCGCCTGCTGCTACGCCTGATGTTCCTCGTCCCGCCGGAACGTGTGCACCACATCGCGTTCGCGGCGATGCGGCTGGTGACCGTGTTCGGTCCGCTGCGCGCGCTTGTGGCCCGGGTGCTGACCGTGCCCGACCCGATCCTGCGCACCCGGGTGCTCGGGGTGGACTTCCCCGCGCCGCTCGGCCTGGCCGCCGGGTTCGACAAGGACGCCACCGGGGTGAACGTGTGGGGCGCACTGGGATTCGGCTTCGCCGAAGTCGGCACCGTCACCGCCCAGGCCCAGCCCGGTAACCCGGCGCCGCGACTGTTCCGCCTGCAGGCGGACCGCGCCCTGCTCAACCGGATGGGCTTCAACAACCACGGCGCCGGGCACGCGGCGAACCAGCTGCGCCGGCGCGAGACCGGGCTGCCGATCGGCGCGAACATCGGCAAGACCAAGATCGTGCCCGCCGCCGACGCGGCCGCCGACTACGCCGCCAGTGCCCGGCTGCTCGGCCCGCTCGCCGACTTCCTGGTGGTCAATGTCAGCTCGCCGAACACCCCGGGCCTGCGCGACCTGCAGGCCGTCGAGTCGCTGCGTCCGCTGCTGGCGGCCGTGCAGGACTGCGTCGACGTGCCGGTGCTGGTGAAGATCGCGCCGGACCTGTCCGACGAGGACGTGGACGCGGTGGCCGACCTCGCGGTGGAACTGGGCCTGGCCGGCATCGTCGCGACCAACACCACGATCTCGCGTGCCGGCCTGCGGACTCCCGAGCAGGAGGTCGTCGCGCTCGGCGCCGGCGGCGTGTCCGGCGCACCGGTCGCGGACCGGTCGCTCGAGGTGCTGCGGCGGTTGTACGCGCGGGTCGGCGACCGGCTGACGTTGATCTCCGTCGGCGGCATCGAGACCGCCGATCAGGCGTGGGAGCGCATCCTCGCCGGCGCCTCGCTGGTACAGGGGTACACCGGCTTCATCTACGGCGGACCGTTCTGGATGAAGCGGATCCACAAGGGCCTCGCCGATCGCCTCCGCGCGGGCGGCTACGCGTCCCTGTCCGACGCCGTCGGAGCCGAGACCCGCCGCTGACCCTCCCGCACCCGCCATCCCCACCCCCGGGCGATGGGAACCATCGACCAGTCGGACCGACTGATGGTTCCCATCACCCGCGGGCTCAGTGGCCGAAGGTGGCGGTCAGCGTCGCGCGCGCGATCGCCTGACCGAACAGGTTGAAGCCGAGGAAAGCGGGGGTCGAGTTCGTGTCGAGGCCCTCGATGGTCTCCACGCCGACCGCGTGCACGGCGAAGATGTAGCGGTGCGGGCCGTGGCCGGGCGGCGGGGCCGACCCGAGGTAGCGGTGACCACCGCCGTCGTTCTTGAGGGTGACCGCCCCCGCGGGCAGTCCCGCGCCGGTGCCGTCGCCTGCGTTCGCGGCGAGCGAGGTCACCGAGGCGGGGATGTTGGCGACCGCCCAGTGCCAGAAGCCCGACGCGGTGGGCGCGTCCGGGTCGTACATCGTCACCACGAAGCTCTTGGTCTCGGGCGGGAAGCCCGACCAGGACAGCTGCGGGGAGACGTCCTCGCCGCCCGGCACGCCGAAGATGCCGCTGCGCTGGGCCGGCGGGACGGTGCCGCCCTCGGCGATCTCCTGCGAGGTCAGTTCGAAGGTCGGCAGGTCCGGCAGCGGTCCGTACGGGTCGTGCGACATGGGAGTCCTTTCTGTCGAGGGGCGGGGCTCGGCCGACGGACGAGGTCAGCTGTTCGCCAGGAAGTGCTCGAGCACCCGCGTACCGAACTTTAGTGCGTCCACCGGCACCCGCTCGTCGACACCGTGGAAGAGCGCGCTGAAGTCGAGCTCCGGCGGCAACTGCAACGGCGCGAAGCCGAAGCAGCGAATTCCCAACTTGGCGAACGCCTTTGCATCGGTGCCCCCGGAGAGCATGTACGGCACCGTGCGCCCGTTCGGGTCGTTCGCCAGGATCGCCTCGTTCATCGCGTCCACCAGGCGCCCGTCGAAGGTCGTCTCGTACGAGTCGAGCTTGGTGATCCACTCCCGCGTCACGCCCGGGCCGATCAGCTCGTCGACCTCCCGCTCGAACGCCGCCTGCCGGCCGGGCAGCACCCGGCAGTCCACCACCGCCTCGGCGGTCTGCGGGATCACGTTCGCCTTGTAACCGGCCCGCAGCATCGTCGGATTCGCGGTGTCACGCAGCGTCGCGCCGATGATGCGGGAGATGGTGCCCAACTTGGCCAGAGTGCCGTCGATGTCCGGCGAGTGCGGATCGAACTCGACGCCCGTCTCCGCGCTCACCGCGCCGAGGAACTCCGCGACCGAATCCGGCACCACCAACGGAAACGTGTGCCGACCGAGCCGCGCGACCGCCTCCGCCAGGATGGTGACCGCGTTGTCCTCGTGCAGAAACGACCCGTGACCGGCGCGCGCCTTCGCCGTCAGCCGCATCCAGCCGAGCCCCTTCTCCGCGGTCTCCACCAGGTACAGCCGCGCATCGGTCCCGTCCGGACGGGCCACGCTCAGGGAGAACCCGCCGACCTCTCCGATCGCCTCGGTGACCCCCTCGAACAGGTCCGGCCGATGCTCGACCAGCCAGTGCGACCCCCACGTGCCGCCCGCCTCCTCGTCCGCGAGGAACGCGAACACCAGATCGCGCGGCGGCACCGTGCCCTCGGCCTTGAACTGCCGGGCCAGGGCGAGGGTCATCCCGACCATGTCCTTCATGTCGATCGCGCCGCGGCCCCACACGTAGCCGTCCTCGACCGCCCCCGAGAACGGGTGCACGCTCCAGTCGGCCGGCTCGGCGGGGACCACGTCGAGATGACCGTGGATCATCAGGGCACCGCGCGAGGGATCCGCACCCCGCAGCCGGGCGAAGACGTTACCGCGGCCCGGTTGTCCGGACTCCACGTACTCCGTCTCGTAACCGACCTCCGCAAGCCGCGCGGCCACCCACTCCGCGCATTCACGCTCGCCCTTGGTGGTCGCGAGATCCCCCGTATTGGAGGTGTCGAACCGGATCAACGCGGACACGAGGTCGACAACCTCGGATTCGGCGCGGCCGGGAACGGAATTCACAGTGTCATCGATGTCGGGCACTCCCCTTTCCTACCACCGAACAACGTCGAATCTCGGTCCGACAGGTTCACCCGCGCGTCCCTCACCTGCGAAGACGACGCGATTTTGGCCTTTGGGCCCGTCTGGGTTAATCTTTCCCAGCACGCAGCGAGCAGGCGGGCAAGATTGAGAGTGTGCAAGCGCGAGTGGCGGAATGGCAGACGCGCTAGCTTGAGGTGCTAGTGTCCTACTAATGGACGTGGGGGTTCAAGTCCCCCCTCGCGCACTCTGAGTTGAGACAGAC
>NZ_JBHZAH010000085.1:0-23571 GCF_042754225.1 Rhodococcus sp. NPDC059234 | reverse complement strand
AGCCTGGTCGAGGACCGGCCCGATCGTCGAACGCGGCGGCGTCGGCCGCGGTCGGTCAGCCGGCGAAGCGCTCCTCGACCTCGGCCGCGGTGAGGCCGAACTCCTCGAGGGTGTAGCGGTGCGCGGGCTTGCGGTCGCCGGAGCGAGACTCCTCGTGCATGGACTCCATCGCCTGCTGGGCGGCGGAGGACAGGGGGAGCTCGAAGCGGGAGTAGATGCCCTCGACCGTGCCGAGCGGGTCGGCGACGAAGTCCGCGTAGTCCACGTCGACGAACTGCGCCGGATCGTGCTTGGCACGAGCGGCGTTGAAGGTCTCGAGCCCGCGAGCCCACAACTCGAGCTGACCGCGGCCGATCACCTCGCCCTTGAACGTGTTGGACCAGCCCTCGGTGGCCTGCTCGGCCAGGCTGCACGCCGACGGGATGATGGTCGTCGGCGGGCGGTGCGTCTGCACGATCAGTGCGTCCGGGTACACCGCGAGCAGCTCGTCGAGGGCGAACAGGTGGCTCGGGTTCTTGAGCACCCACCGGCGGTCGCGGTCGGGCAGGCCGATCAGCTGGAGATTCTTCTTGTGCCGCGCGTAGGCGTTGGTCCAGTCCTGGCCCTCGAGCCACTTCGAGTACGTCGGCAGGTTCGCCAGGCACTCGTAGGAGACCGACTTGAACGTCTGGCGCAGCAGCTGCCAGCACTCCTCGACCTCGCCTGCCGACATGTAGTGCACCCCCATGAACTCGGGGTGATCGATGTGGTGCCGGCTGAACGACTCCTCGATCTTCTGGAACACCGGGTTCGAGTCCCAGCTCTCCCGCGGCGGCCGTGGCTGCGGCATCTCGGTGAGCCACATCTCCAGGCCCTGGTGGCCGGGGTCCGCGGTGAGCAGTCGGTGCAGGGCGGTGGTGCCGGTGCGGGGCAAACCGGTGACGAAGATCGGACGTTCGATCGCCACCTCGGCATGCTCGGGGTGCTGCTTCCAGGCGGCCTCGCTGAGCAGCCGCGCCACCAGCGCGCCGCGCAGGAAGACGCGCGAGATCTTGCTGCCGAACGGCGTCAGGTCCTCGTCGCGGGCGTAGGAGTCGAGCAGGACGCCGAGGGCCTCGGTGTAGTCGTCGACGCCGAAGTCGGTCAGGCCGGTCATCCGGGTCGCCGAGGCGTGCAGGTCCTCGACCGTGCCGACGGTGGTGCGTTCAGTCATCTGTCCCGACTTTCTAGTGGTGGAATTCGCCGCAGTTGACGTCGAGGCACTGCCCCGTGATGGCGCTGGCCATCGAGGACGCCAGGAAGATCACCGCGTCGGCGATCTCCTCCGTCTCCGGCAGCCGCTTGAGGTCGGTGGCCGCCGCGGTGTGCTCGTAGATCTGCTCGACGGTGATCCCGAACTTCTTCGCCTGGTGCTCGAAGTACTGCTTGAGGGTGTCGCCCCAGATGTACCCGGGCGCGACCGAGTTGATCCGGATTCCCTTGGGGCCCAGTTCGGTGGCGAGCGACTGCGACATCGCGAGCAGCGCGGCCTTGGCCATCTTGTAGCTGCCGTAGCGCTCCTGGGAATGGCGCAGCACCATCGAGTTGATGTTCACCACCGACCCCTTGCTCTCCTCCAGGGCCGGGGTGAACAGCTGCGTCAGCCGCAGCGCACCGAGCACGGTGAGCTCGATGCTGTCGCGGATGTGCTGGTACTCGGTGCGGGCAAGCGGCTTCATCGACGGAATCGAGAACGCGTTGTTGACCAGCACGTCCACCCGGCCGAAGGCCTCGACGCTGGCGGCGACCAGGTTCTCGGCGGACGCCTGGTCGGTGATGTCGGTGGACACGGTCACGGCACGCCTGCCGAGGTCGGTGACCTCCTTGGCGACCTCGTCGAGCCGGGACTGGGTGCGTGCGGCCAGCACGAGGTCGGCCCCGGCCTCGGCGCAGCGCAGCGCAAGCGTGCGGCCGAGCGCGGGCCCGACCCCGGAGACGACGACGACTTTGTCCTGCAGAAGAGTGCTCATGTCTTACCCCAACATCCGGTCGGCGACGGCGGCCTGACGCGCCGCGATGCGGGCGGTCCAGTCCTCCGGCGTGATCTTGTTCTGTTCGTGGAAGGGAAGTTTCGCGGCGACCTCGTCGATGGCGACGACCTCGACGGTGGGCCCGTCGGCCGGGGTGAACTCCCGGGAGGTGCGCTGCCAGCGGAACTGCAGGATGCCGCGCGGGTGGCCGACGGTCTCGATCCAGTTGGTGACGCCGGGATTGCGCTGTGCGACCACCATGCGGATCATGCCGTCCGGGTCGACCTGGGCCTGGGTGTTGTTCAGCGAGGTCTGGTGCCCGGTGTAGTCCAGCGAGATGTACCACATGCTCCCGAGCTGGAATCCCTGGTACGGCGCATCGGATTTCGGGACGGTGATGATCATCGCCTGGTCGTCGTCGAGCTCGTAGTGCCCCACCGAGGAGAACTGGGTGGCCAGCCCGCCCGGGGTCAGCCGGGGCTCGGTCATCGTGTTCACCGGCAGCTTGAGGTAGAACCACTCGGGGAACTGCAGCCACGTCTTGACCCTGCTCACCAGGGCCTTGCCGGCGCGGGCGTAGCGCTTGGCCGTCTCCTCGGGCGTGAGGGCGTCGAACGGGACGCCCCTCCGGTCCACCCGCTCGATCCGGACGGTGCCGCGCCGTTGGGCCCAGTCGCTGTAGACCTCGCGCACCACCAGCTGTGACGCGCCGGGCGCGAGCGTGAAGTGGTTGCGGCGCCCGGTCGCGTTCTCGGCCCACTCCCCGCCGGCGGGCCCGAACCGGACCTCGAAGTTGCCGTCGGCGTCGATGTCGATGGCGCGGTCGTCGAAGGCGGCGTCGCTGCCGGGCACGTTGGAGTCGGTGTAGTTGCCGCTGAGCACCTGGAAGCTGAGATCGCAGGTGGTGCCGCGGGTTCCGGTGACGACGTACTCGGCGTCGTCGTTGACGCGGGCGCCGAAGTAGAGGGTGTCCGGGTTGTCCAGGCCCATCTTCGTGTACGGGCCGGTGCCCTGGATGAAGCCCGGATGCGTCTTCTCGGTGGCCCAGGCGGCATGGACGCAGGCCAGGATGCCGCCGGCGAGGTACTGGTAGCCCTCGAGCAGGTCCTGTTCCGACCGAATGTGCGGCGCGGCCTCGATCAGCTTCTCGGCCTCGGCGATCGCCTCGGCCAGTGGGTCTGTCAGCACTCCCGCTCCTCGCGTTCAGGTGGTACAAATATGTACCTAGGTGGTAGACAAGTGATGGTCCGACAATAGAACGCGTTCTAAGGAGTGGTCAATGGCTGAAGAGCAGGACACCGTCGCCGGGCGCCGCTCGCCCCCGACCGAGCGGGTGGTGCAGGTGCTCGACTACCTGGTCGCCCGCCAGGATCAGCGGTTCGGCCTGTCCGAGCTCGCCCGCGCGCTCACGATCAGCAAGCCGACCTGCCTGGGCATCCTCTCCGCGCTGGTCTCCGGCGGCTACCTCACCCGCGATCCGGCGTCGAAGACCTACGGGCTCGGCCCGGCGCTGATCGCCGCCGGGCGGGCGGCGCAGCGTGGGTTCGCGGTCGGCCCGATCGCGCGCGCCCACCTCGACCGGCTCGCCGCCGAGTTCGGGACCGTCTGCACGGCGTCCGCGGTGGTGGGCGACCGGATCATGATCCTCGAGGTGGCCACGCCGCCCGGCATGACGGTCGGGCGGACGGCCGTCAAGGTGGGGCAGGCGTACCCGTTCGCGCCCCCGGTGGGGCTCATGTACGTGCTGTGGGGGGCCGACGACGAACTGGAGGCGTGGCTGCGTCGCGAACCTACGCTGCCGGTGGTGCTCGATCGCGACCTGTTGCGCGAGGTCGTCGAGGACTGCCGCGATGCGGGCTACCTCGTCGAGCGGCTGACCCCGATGGGGCGCAGGCTCTTCTCGCTCATGCAGGGTGTCGCCGGGCACGACCTGCCGTCCCAGATCCGCGAGCTGCTCGGCGAGATGGTCTCGAGCCTGGGTGAGCGGGTGTATGTGGGGCGTGAGCTGGCCGTCGACGCCGAGTATCCGGTGAGCCTGATCGCCGCGCCCGCCTACGACGCCGACGGGCATCAGTCGCTGGTCCTGACCCTGGACGTGGGCTCGTCGATCAGCGGCGCCGAGGTCGAACGCCGGGGGAAGGCCCTCGCGGCGGCGGCCGACGCGGTGACGGCGGAGGTCGGTGGGCGGTGGCCGGACCGGCGCGGTGATCCGGGCCCGTCGTCGGTCGGCGGAGGGATTGACCCGACCTAGAACGCGTTCTATTGTCGGCTCAGACTTCAACTTCGAACCGCCCCGGTACAAAAATGTACCGACGCTCGGACCCCGATCCAGTCGAGGAGCCGCACATGACAACCCGACCTGCCCCACCGGCCTACGAGCTGTCCCACCTGGGAGCGCTCGAGGCGGAAGCGGTGCACATCTTCCGTGAGGTGGCCGCCACCTTCGAGCGCCCCGTCCTGCTGTTCTCCGGCGGAAAGGACTCGGTGGTGATGCTGCACGTCGCCGCCAAGGCCTTCTGGCCGGCGCCGCTGCCGTTCGCGGTGATGCACGTCGACACCGGCCACAACTTCGACGAGGTCATCGAGTACCGGGACCAGACTGTCGAACGGCTGGGCCTGCGACTGGTGGTCGCGAGCGTGCAGGACGACATCGACGCCGGCCGCGTCACCGAGGACACCGGGCCCCGGGCCAGCCGCAACCGGCTGCAGACCCACGCCCTGCTGCGCGGAATCCGGGACGGCCGGTTCGACGCGGTGTTCGGCGGCGCCCGCCGGGACGAGGAGAAGGCCCGCGCCAAGGAGCGGGTGTTCAGCTTCCGGGACGAGTTCGGGCAGTGGGACCCGCGTGCACAGCGGCCGGAGCTGTGGAACCTCTACAACGGACGGCACCGCAAGGGCGAGCACATCCGGGTCTTCCCGTTGTCGAACTGGACCGAGCTCGACATCTGGCAGTACATCCTCGAGGAGGACATCGAGCTGCCGTCGATCTACTACGCGCACCGCAGGCCGGTGGTGCCCAGGGACGGGATGTTGTTGGCGCACACACGGTTCCTGACTCTGCTGCCGGGCGAGGAGCCGTACGAGGAACTCGTCCGGTTCCGCACCGTGGGCGATGCCACCTGTACCGGCTGCGTCGAGTCCTCCGCGGACTCGGCCGCCGCCGTGGTCACCGAGGTGGCCGCCAGTCGCATCACCGAGCGCGGCGCCACCCGCGCCGACGACCGCATCTCCGAGGCAGGGATGGAAGACCGCAAGAAGGAGGGGTACTTCTGATGTCGCAGCCCAGCGCGCACCCGCACACCCTGCAACTGCTCCGCGTGGCCACCGCCGGCTCCGTCGACGACGGCAAGTCGACGCTCATCGGCCGGTTGCTCTACGACTCGAAGTCGATCTTCGAAGACCAGCTCGAGGCGGTCGAGCGCAGCAGCCGCGAACGCGGCGACGAGCACACCGACCTTGCGCTGCTCACCGACGGCCTGCGGGCCGAGCGCGAGCAGGGCATCACGATCGACGTCGCGCACCGCTACTTCTCCACCCCGCGTCGCAAGTTCATCATCGCCGACACCCCCGGGCACGAGCAGTACACCCGCAACATGGTCACCGGCGCCTCCACCGCCGACCTGGCGCTGATCCTCGTCGACGCGCGCAAGGGCGTGCTCGAGCAGACCCGCAGGCACGCCTTCCTCTCGACGCTGCTCGGCATCCCGCACCTGGTGCTCTGCGTGAACAAGATGGACCTGGTGGACTGGTCGCAGGAGCGTTTCGAGGAGATCCGCGAGGAGTTCCGGCAGTTCGCGACCAAACTCGACGTGCACGACCTGACCTTCATCCCGGTCTCCGCGCTCAAGGGCGACAACATCGTCAGCCGCACCGAGAACATGCCCTGGTACGAGGGGTCGTCGCTGCTGCACCATCTCGAGGAGGTGCACGTCGCGTCGGACCGGAACCTCATCGACGCCCGGTTCCCGGTGCAGTACGTGATCCGGCCGCAGCAGCAGACCGACGCGGACCTGCACGACTTCCGCGGCTACGCGGGCACCGTGGCCAGCGGCGTGTTCAAGCCCGGCGACGAGATCGTCGCGCTGCCCTCGGGTTTCACCTCGACCATCGAGGCCGTCTACGGCCCCGGCGGGTCGCCGGTCGACGAGGCGTTCGCGACGTCGGCGGTGTGCATCACCCTCGCCGACAACCTGGACGTCAGCCGCGGTGACACGCTGTGCCGGCCCAACAACCGCCCGCTGGTCGGCCAGGAGATCGACGCGATGGTCTGCTGGCTCACCGAGCAGGCCTCGCTCGACGAGAACGCCCGGTACACGCTGTTGCACACCACCGCCTCCACCAAGGCGCTGGTCGCCCGCCTCGACTACCGGCTCGACGTGAACACCCTGCACCGGGACGAGTCGGCGCAGTCGTTGTCGCTCAACGAGATCGGTCGGGTTCAGCTCCGTACGCAGCAGCCGCTGCTCTTCGACCCGTACCGTCGCAACCGGGTCACCGGCAGCTTCGTCCTGGTGGACGAGTCCACCGGGAACACCGTCGCCGCCGGCATGATCACCGGGCCCACCCTCAAGGAGTCCAAGGTGGTCTGGCACGCCGCCGAGGTCTCCCGCGAGGAGCGGGCCACCCGCGGCGCCACGATCTGGTTGACCGGACTCTCCGCGTCCGGGAAGTCCACCGTGGCAGTCGAACTCGAACGGCGACTCGTCGCCTCTGGGGTGCCCGCCTATCGGCTCGACGGGGACAACCTGCGGCACGGACTCAACGCCGACCTCGGCTTCTCGGCCGCGGACCGGGCCGAGAACGTGCGCCGCGTCGGGGCGGTCGCGCAGTTGCTCGCCGACTCGGGGACGGTCGCGGTGGCCTCGTTGATCAGCCCGTACCGGCGTGATCGCGACCGGATCCGGGCCGAGCACGAGGCGGCCGGAATCCGGTTCGTCGAGGTGTTCGTCGACACTCCGATCGAGCAGTGCGAGGCTCGCGACCCGAAGGGCATGTACGCGAAGGCGCGGGCGGGGGAGATCACCGGATTCACCGGTATCGACGACCCGTACGAGGCGCCCGAGCACGCCGAGCTGGTGTTGACCCCCGAGGACGGCGATCCGACTGCGCAGGCCGCCCTCATCGTGGAATATCTGAGTTCATGAACGCCGACGCTGAATTCGCCGCAGACCTGGCCGCCCGTGCAGGTGAACTGCTGACCGAGATCCGGGCCGGGGAGCTCGGAACCACGCCGCTCGACCCGGCGCAGTCGCGGGAGCTGGGCCGGCGCGGCGACCGGGAGGCGAACGTGCTCCTGCTCGACCTCCTCGCTGCGGGCCGTCCCGCCGATGCCGTGCTCTCCGAGGAATCGGCCGACGACCTGACGAGACTCGACCGGGACCGAGTGTGGATCATCGACCCGCTCGACGGATCCAAGGAGTACGGGCTGCCGGGGCGCACGGACTGGGCCGTCCACGTCGCGCTCTGGCAGCGTGGCCACGGCATCACCGATGCGGCGGTCGCGCAGCCCGCGCTCGGTGCCGTGTACACCTCCGGCGCGTTCGGACTCGCCCAGCGCCTGCCCGGACCGCTGCGCCTGCTGGTCAGCGGCAGCCGCCCGCCCGCGTTCGTGGCCGAGCTGGCGCAGCGGGTCGACGCGCAGGTCGTGCCGATGGGCTCGGCCGGGGCCAAGGCGATGGCGGTCCTGCGCGGCGAGGCCGACGCGTACGTGCACGCCGGCGGGCAGTGGGAGTGGGACTCCGCGGCACCGGTCGGGGTGGCACAGGCTGCCGGGCTGCACTGCTCCCGGGTCGACGGTAGCGAGTTGCGCTACAACGAGACCCGCCCCTATCTGCCCGACCTGCTCATCTGCCGTCCCGAGCTGGCGGACACGCTGCTGGGCGAGATTGCGACGCTGACGTCCGAGCAGGGCAGCCAGTCGATCGCACTGGCCCGGGAGTACCTGGGCTCGCTCGTGACCCACGACGCCTCGAAGGTGCGCCTGGCCGAGAACTGCCTCCGGGTGGAGAACGGTCAGCGCACCGGGAGCAGTGGAGCGGAGATCCGTCACGAACTCGAGCACGGTCACCAGTACCAGCCGATCACCGGGATCCGCGAACTGCGGCTGAGCGAGTGGGGGCCGAACGTGGTGGCCCGTTTCCTGCTCGACATGCGGTCCGGCGAGGGCACCCTCACGGTGTCGATCACCGAGCACTTCGCCGTCTCGGGCGCGGAGATCTCGGCGATCACCGCGATCATCGAACCGCACGGCTCCTGAGCGGGGCGCGCGTGAAGGTCTACGCGGGCACGGATCCGCGGCTGGGTCTGTCCGAGATGGGTGATTACGCCAGGAGGGTCGAGGCCGCCGGATACGACGGCATGCACGTGTCCGAGACGGTGCACGACCCGTTCCTGCTGGCGCTACAGGCGCTCCAGGCGACGTCGCGCATAGTGGTGCGCACGTCCGTCGCGCTCGCGTTCGTGCGCAGTCCCGTCCTGACCGCGTACACCGCCTGGGACCTCGCGGCGGTGTCCGGCGGGCGCTTCCATCTGGGGCTGGGCAGCCAGATCCGCCAGAACATCGAGGAGCGGTACGCGATGCCGTGGTCGGAGCCCGCTGCGCGCATGCGTGAGTACGTGCAGGTGGTGCGTGCCGCGTTCGAGACCTTCCGGACCGGTGAGCTGACCCCCTTCGACGGCAAGCACTACCGCTTCCTGCGGATGCAGCCGTACTTCAATCCCCACGAGGGAGCCGGGCCCGGGTTGTCCGGTGGGCCGGACCCGACCGCCGCCACCCCGCCGATCTATCTCGGCGGGGTGGGGCGTGGCATGTGCCTGACGGCGGGGGAGTTGGCGGACGGATTCGTCACCCATCCGACCAATTCGAGTCCCCGGTACCTCGAGCAGGACTGCGTGCCCGCGCTGACGGAGGGGGCGTCGGCGGTCGGCCGCACGCGCGACGACCTCGACCTGGTCGCGGGCGTCCAGGTGATCACCGGTGCCACCGACGCCGAGCTGTCCGTCGAGCGTGAACGTCAGCGCCGGCTGTTCGCGTTCCTGTACTCGACCCCGGCCTACCACCGGGAACTCGAGCGCTGCGGCCTCGCGGATCTGCGTGAGCCGCTCGCGCGAATGGTTCGCCGCGACAGCTGGTCCGAGCTGCGGGAGGTCGTGACCGACGAGGTGCTCGACGTCATGCTGCCCACGGCGCCGTACCCGCGGCTAGCCGAGGTGATCCGGGGCCGGGTCGGCGGGCTGGTGGACGGCGTCACCCTGGCCCTGCCCCGCGACCCCGAGCACGACGCCCTGATGGCCGGGGTCGTCGCGCAACTGCGCGAGTGACACGCAACTGCACGAAGGACAACTGTGCGCGATCTTCACCCCAGCGGGGGTGACCACCGCGCACGGGCGCCGAAGGCGCATCAACCGAGAGAAGGAGTTTCATGAACCCCGAGGCCATCGTCACCGAGTTCTGTGCCGGCTGGGCGCAGCCCGACCCGGACAAGATCGCGGAGTACTTCACCGAAGATGCTGTCTACCACAATATTCCGATGGAGCCGGTCACGGGCAAGGCCGCCATTCGGGACTTCATCGCGGGCTTCGTCGGCGGGTTCGGGGGCATCGACTTCCGGATCCAGCGGCAGGTCTCGGGCGGATCGATCGTCATGAACGAGCGTGTCGACGTGTTCGCCGTCAACGGCAAGACCATCGAACTGCCGGTGACGGGCGTCTTCGAGATCACGGAGGACGGCAAGATCGCGGCCTGGCGCGACTACTTCGACATGGCGCCGCTGGCCGCGCTCGGGAGCTGACCCGAACCACGCGAAAAACCCCCGTCGACGTCGTCGACGGGGGTTTTCTCAGCTGTGGCGCACTCGAAAAACGAGTGCCCCCGGCAGGATTCGAACCTGCGGCCTTTCGCTCCGGAGGCGAACGCTCTATCCCCTGAGCTACGGGGGCCCACCGGAAACCGGTGTGCCGTTTGGGCTGGCTCAGCGTAGCGCATGCGCCGCCGGAATCCATATTCGCACCCCCGGCACGTTAAAATCCCAGGTACGCCGACCCACAGCACGTCTGGACTCCATCCACGGAACCGGAAGGCTAGAGCCGATGGCCGATCAGCACTACTCCGACGCCGAGCTCGACCTCGATCTTCGCTGGTGGGCTGCCGCGAACTACCTGACGGTGGCCCAGATCTACCTGCAGGACAACGCCTTGCTGCGGGAACCGCTCCGGGCCGAGCACGTCAAACCTCGGTTGCTGGGGCACTGGGGGACCAGTCCCGGGCTCTCCGCGATCTACGCGGTGCTCAACCGGCACATTCGCCGTACCGACGCGGACTGGCTGTACGTCACCGGTCCGGGGCACGGCGGCCCGGCGCTGGTGGCGGCCACGTACCTCGAGGGCACGTACTCGCAGGTCTATCCGCAGGTCAGCATGGATGCGGCCGGGATCGCCCGGTTGTGTCGGCAGTTCTCTACGCCGGGGGGAGTGCCGAGCCACGTGAGCGTGCAGACGCCCGGCAGCATCCACGAGGGCGGCGAACTCGGCTACGCGCTCGCGCACGCCGCGGGAGCCGCGTTCGACCGGCCCGATCTCCTGGTCGCGTGCGTGATCGGCGACGGTGAGGCCGAGACTGGCCCGCTGTCCGCCTCGTGGAAGCTGCCCGCGTTCCTCAACGCGCGCCGCGACGGCGCGGTGCTGCCGATCCTGCACCTGAACGGCGCGAAGATCGCCGGACCGACGGTGCTCGGGCGCAGCGCCGACTCCGACGTCGCCGACTACCTCTCCGGTCAGGGGTGGGCGCCGGTCTTCGTCGAGGGGGACGACCCGAGGCTGGTGTTCCGCGCGCTGTCGGCCGCGGTGGACGATGCGCACGAGACGATCACCGCGATCCGACGGGCGGCCCGAGCCGGAACCGTCGCGGGCACGCCGCGGTGGCCGGCGATCGTGCTGCGCACCCCCAAGGGCTGGACGGGTCCGCACACCGTCGACGGTGTCCTGGTCGAGGGCACCCACCGGGCCCACCAGGTGCCGTTGTCCGGGGTGCGCACCAACCCCGACCACCTCGCACAGCTCGAGCGGTGGATGCGGTCCTACCGGCCGGACCAGCTCTTCGACGAGAGCGGCACGCTGGCAGCCGAACTCGCGGCCCTCGCGCCGGCCGGCGACAAGCGGATGGGATCCACTCCGTACGCCAACGGCGGGCGGCTGCGCCGGCCGCTGCAGGTGCCGCCACTCGATCGGTACGCCCTCGACGTGCCCGCGCCGGGGACCACCGTCCACGAGACCACGCGGGTGCTCGGCGAGCTGCTGCGCGACATCCATGCCGAGGGCACTCGCCCCGACGGCGGTGGCGACTTCCGGCTGTTCTGCCCCGACGAGACGTCGAGCAACCGGCTCGGGGCGGTGTTCGAGGTGACGGACCGCTGCTGGCAGCTGCCCGTCACCGACTTCGACGACGGGCTCGGGCCCGACGGCCGGGTGATGGAGGTGCTCAGCGAGCACCTCTGCCAGGGGTGGCTGGAGGGATATCTGCTGGCGGGCGGACACGGGGTGTTCGCGAGCTACGAGGCGTTCGCGATGGTCAGCGTCTCGATGCTGATCCAGCACGCCAAATGGCTCCAGCATGCGCGGACACTGTCGTGGCGGGAACCGGTCTCCTCGTTGAACGTGCTGCTGACGAGCACCTGCTGGCGCAACGACCACAACGGGTTCAGTCACCAGGGCCCGGGGATGATCGACGCCGCCATCCCGTTGGCGCCGGACGTGGTCCGGATCTGGTTGCCACCGGACTCGAACACGCTGCTCTCGATCGCCGACCACTGCTTGCGCAGCACCGACCACGTCAACCTGATCGTCGTCGACAAGCAGCCGCACCTCCAGTACCTGAGTCTCGCCGAGGCCGACCGGCACTGTGCCGCAGGCGCTTCGGTGTGGCAGTGGGCGGGGACCGAGGACGACGCGGACGACGGGGCCGCCCGACCGGACCGGCCGGACGTCGTGCTTGCGGCGGCCGGGGACGTGCCGACCCAGGAGATTCTGGCCGCGGCCGAGCTGCTGCGCGTGTGGGTTCCCTACCTGCGGGTGCGGGTGGTCAACGTGGTCGACCTGATGGCGCTGATGCCCGAGGACGTGCACCCGCACGGACTCACGGACTCGACGTTCGCGGAGCTGTTCACCGAGGACACCGACGTGGTGTTCGCGTTCCACGGGTACTCGCGCGCGGTGCACGAGCTGCTGCACGGCCGGCCGAACGCGGACCGCTTCCACGTCCGCGGGTTCAGCGAGCAGGGCACGACGACCACCCCGTTCGACATGGTGGTGCTCAATCGGATGAGCCGGTACCACCTGGTGCTCGAGGCGTTGCGCCGTGCCCGACGGGTGCCCCAGCACGGCGACGAGCTCGCGCGGTACTGCCGCGGTCAGCTCGAGCGGCACGGGCCGTACGTCGTCGCGCACCTCGAGGACATGCCCGAGGTGCGCGACTGGACGTGGGGATCGACCCGGCGCCCCACCGAACGGTGAACGGACCGGTCGGGTCGATCAGTTCATCGGCAGCGGGGCCGCGCCCTTCTCGGTGAGCAGCTGAGTCATCCGCGTGGATTCGCTTTGCTGGGTGTCCACCATGGTCTGCGCGAGGGCCCGGACGGTCGGCACCTCCGCGTGCTGGGCGCCGTACTCCATCATCGGGGTTCCGCCCTGGTGGTGACGCAGCATCAGCTGCAGGAACAACACGTCGGCAGCCGGGCCGCGAGCCTGACGCAGGGCCGCCATGTCCTCGGAGCTGGCCATGCCGGGCATCGTCGCCGAGCCGGACTGGGAACCGGTGGTCGTCGCCGACGACGCGGCGCCGTGATCCATGCCGGCGTGGCCCGACATCCCGTGCCCGCCGGCATCCGACGTCATCCACGCCATGTAGTCGCCGGTCGGCAGCAGTGGCTGATTCCACAGCGACAACCAGCCCGTCATCTGGCCGATCTGGTTCTGCTGCGTGGTCAGGATGTCGTACGCCAGGTCCCGGACCATCGGATCCGAGGCGTTGGCGATGGAAATCGCCGCCATCTCGACCGCCTGGTTGTGGTGCACCGTCATGTCCTGAGCGAAGCCCACGTCGACCGAGCCCGCGGCTGGCGTCGCGGGCTGGTCGTCGTGCAGGAACTGGTTCGCGAGGAACCCGAGACCGAAGCCGATCGCGATCGCCGCGATCAGCCCGAGTACCGCCAGGGCGGTGCGTTGACTGCGCGCGCCGCTGCCCGATCCGGCAGCGACCGGATCGACGTCCGTCGGATCGGGACCTGCCGACTCAGCCATTGCCCGCGGGGGCCGGTGCCGGAGCCGGTGCCGGCGCGACCGGCGGAACCTGCATGCCGCCCGGCGCGCCGCCGCCGGTCTCCGAGGTGTCGGGGGTCAGACCCTTGCCGTCCATCGACACCGCGTCGGGGCCGGGGGGAGTGGGATCGAAGGCGGGCGGGTTGTCCGGGTCGAAGGCGCCGGGGATGGTCGAGCAGCTCGCGCCCTTCTCCGGGTACGCGCCGAAGTTGTTCAGACGCAGGGCCGCGACGAACTCGTTGATCCGCGGGTCGTCGGCGCCGTCGAGCTTGAGCTGGTGGCCCCAGCTCTGCAGCGAGATCGGCGAGTCGAGGCCCGGGTACGGCGACATCAGCATGTACGACTTGCCGTCGACCTTGGACTTCAGGGTGTCCAGGTCCCCGCCCGACACCTTGTCCGGGTTGTACGCGATCCAGACGGCGCCGTGCTCCAACGAGTGCACCGCGTTCTCGGTGCGGATGGCGTTCGGGTACACGATGCCGGTGCAGGTGGCCCAGGTCGCGTCGTGCGGACCGCCGTAGGGCGGGCTCTGGTCGTACGCGACGCGCTGGGTGGCGGAGACGTGCAGCGCGGCCGGGTAGTCCTTCTTCACCACGCCGTCGATCGACGTGGACGGGTCCGGATTGTCGGCGCTGGGGGCGAACTTGTCGGCCGCAGCCTTGTCCTGGTACTTCGGGACCAGGTTCACGGCGAGCAGGCCGAGCAGGGCGAGGACGGCGATCACCGCGCCGATGGTCAACCAGGGAATTTCGCGTCGCTTGGGCGCTCCCGCTCTCGGCTTGGCGCCGCCCGAACTCTTCTTGGCGGCTTTGATCGCCTTGGCTGACTTGGCGCCGCTGTTGCGGGCGCCGCGATTGTCCGAACCGCTGGGCATCGGTGAGCGCTCTTTCGGTCGAGTGACACAGTCTCGGTGTACGGGGGTGGCCCCCGTGGGCGAACCCACTCTACGTTCCGTGCCTGAGCGCAGGCTTTGAATGGCCAGACCATAGGATAGATACCTGTGACTCCCGCCGACCTTGCCGAACTCCTTCGTGTCACTGCCGCGAAGGTCCTCACCGACCGCGACCTCGACGCCAGCGTGCTGCCCGCGACCCTCACCGTCGAGCGTCCGCGCAACCCCGAACACGGGGACTACGCCAGCAACGTCGCCATGCAGGTCGGCAAGAAGGCCGGAGTGAATCCGCGGGAGTTCGCGACCTGGCTCGCCGAGGCTCTGACCGCGACGGACGGCATCGAGACCGCGGAGGTCGCCGGACCCGGATTCCTCAACATCCGCCTGGCTGCGGCCGCTCAGGGCGCCATCGTCGCGAAGGCGATCGCCGCAGGCCAGAGCTACGGCAGTTCGTCGGCGAAGGCAGGCACCCGGATCAACCTCGAGTTCGTCTCCGCGAACCCGACCGGCCCGATCCACCTCGGCGGCACCCGCTGGGCAGCGGTCGGCGACGCCCTCGGGCGGATCCTGGGCGCTCAGGGCGCGGAGGTCACGCGGGAGTACTACTTCAACGACCACGGTGCGCAGATCGACCGGTTCGCCCGCTCGCTGATCGCCGCCGCGAAGGGCGAGCCCGCGCCGGAGGACGGCTACGCGGGCGCCTACATCGCCGACATCGCCGCGGAGGTCCTGCGCCAGCGCCCCGACGCCCTCGCGCTGTCGGAGACCGATCAGCAGGAGACGTTCCGGGCGATCGGTGTCGCGTTGATGTTCGACCACATCAAGCGGACGCTGCACGAGTTCGGCACCGACTTCGACGTCTACTTCCACGAGAACTCGCTGTTCGAGTCGGGAGCGGTGGAGAACGCCGTCGCCACCCTCAAGGCCAGCGGGAACCTCTACGAGGAGGACGGTGCCTGGTGGCTCAAGAGCACCGACTTCGGTGACGACAAGGATCGCGTCGTCATCAAGTCCGACGGCAACGCCGCCTACATCGCCGGCGACATCGCGTACTTCCAGGACAAGCGCTCGCGCGGCTTCGACCTGTGCATCTACATGCTCGGCGCCGACCACCACGGATACATCGGCCGGCTCAAGGCCGCCGCGGCCGCGTTCGGCGACGACCCGGCTACCGTCGAGGTGCTGATCGGACAGATGGTCAACCTGGTGCGCGACGGCGTCGCGGTGAAGATGAGCAAGCGCGCCGGCACCGTGATCACCCTCGACGACCTCGTCGAGGCGATCGGCGTGGACGCGGCCCGGTACGCGATGATCCGGTCCTCGGTCGACTCGAGCCTGGACATCGACCTCGAACTGTGGGCGAGCACGACCAGCGAGAATCCCGTCTACTACGTGCAGTACGCGCACGCCCGGCTGGCCTCGTTGGGCCGGAATGCCGCGGAACTCGGCCTCGTGACGGACAATCCGAAGCTGGAATTGTTGACCCACGAGCGGGAGGGCGAGCTCATCCGCACGATCGGCGACTTCCCGAAGGTCGTGACCGCCGCCGCCGACCTGCGCGAACCGCACCGCATCGCGCGATACCTCGAGGAACTCGCGGGCGCGTACCACCGCTTCTACTCCGAGTGCCGGGTGCTGCCGCAGGGCGACGAGCCGGCCGGCGACCTGCACACCGCCCGCCTCGCGCTGTGCGGGGCCGCCCGCCAGACGCTCGCCAACGGTCTCGGCCTGCTCGGCGTCAGCGCACCGGAGCGGATGTGAGCGCGCATCCCGCCGGACCCCGGCACGCCGACCTCCAGCACGCTCCCGGACTGCCGTCGCGGCCCGCGACGCCGGCCGCGCTGACGGCGCTGCCCGCGGCGGTGTGGCCGCGGGGGGCGACCAGGGGCGACGACGGGGTGGTGCGCCTGGCCGGCGTGTCGGTGACCGAGCTGGCGCAGCGGTACGGCACGCCGCTGTTCGTCGTCGACGAGGACGACTTCCGGTCCCGCTGCCGGGACATGGCGCGCGCCTTCGGATCCGCCGAGCGCGTGCACTACGCGTCCAAGGCGTTCCTGTCCGTCGAGATCGCCCGATGGGTGGCCGACGAGGGACTGTCGATGGACGTCGCCTCCGGCGGCGAGCTCGCGGTGGCGTTGCACGCGGGGTTCCCGGCGCAGCGAATCACCATGCACGGCAACAACAAGTCCCTCGCCGAACTGCGTTCCGCGGTGTCCGCGGGCGTCGGGCACGTGGTTCTCGACTCCATGCAGGAGATCGACCGGCTCGATGCGATCGCCCGTGAATCCGGTGTGGTGCAGGACGTCCTGATCCGCGTCACGGTCGGTGTGGAGGCGCACACCCACGAGTTCATCGCGACCGCCCACGAGGACCAGAAGTTCGGCTTCTCGCTCTCCGGTGGCGCCGCGATGGACGCCGTGCGGAAGGTCTTCACCGCCGAACACCTGCGCCTGGTCGGACTGCACAGCCACATCGGATCGCAGATCTTCGAGGTCGACGGCTTCGAGCTGGCCGCGCACCGGGTGATCGGGCTGCTCCGTCAGATCGTCGACGAGTTCGGCGCGGACCGGACCGAGCAGGTCTCGATCGTCGATCTCGGTGGCGGCCTCGGCATCTCCTACCTGGAGAGCGACGACCCGCCGCTGGTCGACGACCTGGCCGCGAAGCTCGACAACATCGTCGCGACCGAGTCCGCTGCCGCCGGACTGCCGGCGCCGACACTGATGGTCGAGCCCGGCCGGGCGATCGCGGGACCGGGCACGGTGACGCTGTACGAGGTCGGCACCGTCAAGGACGTCCGCCTGGACGGCAACGCAACTCGGCGTTACGTCAGCGTCGACGGCGGAATGAGCGACAACATCCGCACCTCGCTCTATCAGGCCGAGTACGATTGCCGCCTGGTCTCCCGGACCAGCGAGGCGGATCCCGTCGTCGCCCGGGTGGTGGGGAAGCACTGCGAGAGCGGTGACATCGTCATCCGGGATGCCTGGATGCCCGACGACGTCGGTGCCGGAGACCTCCTCGCGGTCGCCGCCACTGGCGCATACTGCTACTCGATGTCCAGCCGCTACAACCTGCTGACCCGACCCGCCGTGGTTGCGGTCAAGGGCGGCGAGTCCCGACTCGTCCTGCGCAGGGAAACAGTGGAAGATCTGCTCAGCTTGGAGGTACAGCAAGATGACTGAACCGAACGGCGCCGCCCCTATCGGCGTGGCGGTCCTCGGCCTCGGCAACGTGGGCAGTGAGGTCGTGCGGATCCTGCGCGAGCACGCCCGCGACCTCGAGTCCCGGGTCGGTGCGCCGCTGGTGCTCCGCGGAATCGCGGTGCGCCGGATCGAGGGCGACCGGGGGGTTTCGGCGGATCTGCTGACCACCGACGCCGACTCGCTCGTTGCGCGGGACGACGTGGACATCGTGGTCGAGGTGATCGGCGGCATCGAGGTGCCCCGCAAGCTCATTCTGGCCGCGCTCAATGCGGGCAAGTCCGTGGTCACCGCGAACAAGGCGCTGCTGGCCGACTACACCGGCGAACTCGCCGAGGCAGCCGAGAAGCAGCGCGCCGACCTGTATTTCGAGGCGGCCGTCGCGGGTGCGATCCCGGTGATCCGTCCGCTGACCCAGTCGCTGGCCGGTGACCGCGTCAACAAGGTCGCGGGAATCGTCAACGGCACCACCAACTTCATCCTGTCGGCCATGGACGAGACCGGCGCCGACTACGGCGACACGCTCGCCGAGGCGGGCCGACTCGGGTACGCCGAGGCCGATCCGACCGCCGACGTCGAGGGCTTCGACGCTGCCGCGAAGGCCGCGATCCTGGCGTCCATCGCGTTCCACACCCGGGTCACCGCGGCCGACGTCTACCGGGAGGGGATCTCGAAGATCACCTCCGCGGACCTCGAGGCGGCGAAGTCGCTCGGCTGCACGGTCAAGCTGCTCTCGATCTGTGAGCGCCTCACCGACGATGCAGGCAACGAGCGGATCTCGGCCCGCGTCTACCCGTCGCTGGTGCCGCTCGAGCACCCGCTCGCCTCCGTGAACGGTGCGTTCAACGCGGTCGTCGTCGAGGCCGAGGCGGCAGGCAGGCTGATGTTCTACGGCCAGGGCGCGGGCGGCGCACCCACCGCGTCCGCCGTGATGGGCGATCTCGTGATGGCCGCCCGCAACAAGGTGCACGGCGGTCGTGGACCGCGCGAGTCCAAGTACGCGGACCTCGCCATCGCGCCCATCGGCGACATCCCGACGCGCTACTACGTCAACATGCAGGTCGCCGATCGCGCCGGTGTCCTGTCGGCGGTTGCCGCCGAGTTCGCCAAGCACGACGTGAGCATCTCGACGGTGCGGCAGGAGGGGGCCGGCGACGGCGCGCGGCTGATTGTCGTCACCCACTGGGCTCGCGACGAGGACCTCTCGGAAACCGTTGCCGCCCTTGCCAAACTCGACTTCGTCACCGCAGTCACCAGCGTTCTCCGATTGGAAGGTTCCAGTGAATAGCCCTCGTCAGCACTCGCCCGTCCACAAGCCCTGGCCGGGGCTGATCGAGGCGTACCGGGACCGTCTCGCGATCGGGGCGGACTGGAAGACGATCACCCTCCGCGAGGGCGGCACCCCGCTGCTGCCCGCCACGCACCTGTCCGAGCTCACCGGCTGCGAGGTCCACCTCAAGGTCGAGGGCCTCAACCCCACCGGGTCCTTCAAGGACCGCGGCATGACGATGGCCGTCACCGACGCGCTCGCGCGTGGGCAGAAGGCGGTGCTGTGTGCCTCCACCGGGAACACCTCCGCATCGGCGGCCGCCTACGCGGCCGTGGCGGGCATGTCCTGCGCGGTGCTTGTGCCGCAGGGCAAGATCGCCATGGGCAAGCTCGCCCAGGCGGTCATGCACGGCGCGAAGATCATCCAGGTCGAGGGCAACTTCGACGACTGCCTCGAACTGGCCCGCAAGACCACCGCGGAGTTCCCGACCATCGGCCTGGTGAACTCGGTGAACCCGGTTCGTATCGAGGGGCAGAAGACCGCCGCGTTCGAGATCTGTGACGCGCTGGGCAAGGCCCCCGACATCCACGCCCTTCCGGTCGGCAACGCGGGCAACATCACCGCGTACTGGCGCGGTTACTCCGAGTACTACGCCGACGGCATCACCTCGGTCCGTCCGCGCATGCTCGGCGTGCAGGCCGCCGGTGCCGCGCCGCTGGTGCACGGTGCGCCGGTCAAGGACCCCGAGACCATCGCGACCGCCATCCGCATCGGTTCGCCCGCGTCCTGGGAAGGTGCCGTCGCGGCCAAGGAGGAGTCGAACGGCGTCTTCCGCGCCGCCACCGACGAGGAGATCCTCGAGGCCTACCGGCTGATCGCCCGCACCGAGGGCGTGTTCGTCGAGCCCGCGTCGGCGGCCTCGGTGGCCGGCCTGCTCGCCGCCCACAAGGAGGGCTGGCTCGACGCCGGGCAGACCGTGGTGTGCACGGTGACCGGCAACGGACTCAAGGATCCCGACACGGCGCTGGCGGGAATGCCTGCTGTGCAGCCGATCCCGGTCGACCCGGTGGCGGTTGCCGCCGCACTCGAGCTGGTCTGAGTTGGTCAGTTCGAGGATCGCGGAGCGCGCCATGACTCAGACCCTGCCGACCGGGCTCACGGTGACGGCACGGGTGCCCGCATCGACGGCGAACCTCGGTCCCGGGTTCGACACACTGGGCATGGCGTTGGGTCTCTACGACGAGATCACGGTCACCACCACCGAGGGCGGGCTCACCGTCCGAGTCGAGGGCGAGGGCGCCGACGACGTGCCGTGGGGTCCGACCCACCTCGTCGTTCGCGCGATCGAGCGTGGACTCGAGGCCGCCGGCGTCTGGGCCGGCGGCCTGGACGTGGTGTGCCGCAACGTGATTCCTCATTCGCGGGGCCTCGGATCGTCCGCCTCCGCCGGGGTCGGGGGACTGGCCGCGGCGAACGGCCTGGCCTCCCTCCTCGATCCGGCGCTGGCGCTGACGGCGGAGCAGCTGGTGCAGCTGTCGTCCGAGTTCGAGGGGCATCCGGACAACGCTTCCGCGAGCGTGCTCGGCGGCGCGGTGGTGTCCTGGAGCGAGGAGCCCGCGACCTGCGACGGACCGCGGGTGTTCTCGGCGGTGCGTCTGGCGGTGCACCCCGACATCCGGGTGGTCGTGCTGGTACCGACGGAGCGGTCGTCGACCGCGCACACCCGCGGGCTGCTGCCCGACGTGGTCCCGCACGCCGATGCCGCCTTCAACGTCAGCCGGGGAGCGCTCGCCGTGGTCGCGCTGACCAGCCGGCCCGACCTGCTGATGGTCGCAACCGAGGACCGGCTGCACCAGAGCCAGCGCGCCCCGGCGCTGCCGGTCACGACCCGGTGGATCGCGACGCTGCGCGAGCACGGCATCGCGGCGGTCGTCTCGGGTGCGGGCCCGACCGTGCTGGCGTTGACCACCCAGCCGTTCCCCGATGCGTTGCGCGAACTCGCGGAGTCGGAGGGGATGACCGTGCTCGACCTCGAGGTCGCGGACGGGGTACAGGTCAGCTGAGTTCGGTCGGCGGGTGTCGCGCGGCACGCCGAAGGCAGAGATTCTTGCCGCGAACCGGGTTCACGGCTATCCTGAGGGCGTCCGCCCATCGTGCGTGTCAGTCGCCGGTGCTCTACCAGGGCAATCTCTCCCGAATTCTGGAGCTTTCGCATCGCGGAAGCGCCGATTCTCGGAGTATCCGTTCCTGGCCCGAACCTCTCGCGAATCTTCTGCGGTGGAGGTTCGGAACGTTCCTGCTTGTCAGGCCACGTGGGGCGGACGGCCCGACATTCTCGAAACATGTCCGGCACATCCGAGTTCATCAAATGAGCTGCGGGACGAACCCTCGACTTTGCGCCGCGCGAGCGAGGGAAGGAAAGGATCTCCGTGACCGATACGGACCTGATCGCCACTCCTGAACTCGATACTGCGGTTTCCGCCGCGACGAGCCAGGCCAGCGGTTCACAATCTTCAGACCCGGCCCCGGCCGTTGCTGCCGCGACCAAGCGGGCCGACGCGCGCCGTGGCGCCGGACTGTCCGGGATGGTCCTCGCCGAACTGCGCGGACTCGCCGGCGAGCTGGGCATCAAGGGCACCTCCGGGATGCGCAAGGGCGACCTGATCGCCGCTATCAAGGAGCGTCAGGGCGGTTCGGCCCCGGCCAAGACCGCGAAGGCGCAGGCCCCCGCGGCTGCGCCCGCTGCCACCGCTCCGGCCGAGACCCGCAGCGCCGAACCGGCTTCCGCGCCGGTCGCCGCCGAGCCGGCTCGCGCCGACGCCGAGCCTGCCGCCGAGGGTGAGCAGGGCGGTCGCCGGGGACGCCAGCGTCGTGGTGCCTCCCGGCCCGCGGGCGGTGCCGAGCAGGCAGAGGCCGCGGCTCCCGCCGCCGAGCAGCCCGCCGAGCGTCAGGGCGGCCGCCAGGAGGGCGGTCGTCAGGACCAGGGTGGGGAGCGCAATCGCCGGGACCGCAACCAGGGTGAGCGGGGCGACCGCAACCAGGGCGAGCGGGGCGACCGCAACCAGGGTGACCGCAACCAGGGCGGCAACGGCCCGCGCGACGGTCGGGACAACCGCGGGGGCGAGGACGACGGCGAGGGCCGTGGCCGTCGCGGCCGCCGGTTCCGCGAGCGCCGTCGTGGACGCGACCGCGGCGAGGGCGGCGGCAACGAGCGCGAGCCCGAGATCCGCGAGGACGACGTCCTGCAGCCGGTCGCCGGCATTCTCGACGTGCTCGACAACTACGCCTTCGTGCGGACCTCCGGCTACCTGGCGGGACCGAACGACGTCTACGTGTCGATGAACCTGATCCGCAAGAACGGCCTTCGTCGCGGCGACGCCATCACCGGTGCGGTCCGCGTGCCCCGCGAGGGCGAGTCGGCCGGCGGTAGCCAGCGTCAGAAGTTCAACCCGCTGGTGCGCATCGACTCCGTCAACGGCGGCGACGTGGAGGCGGCCAGGCGTCGTCCGGAGTTCGGCAAGCTCACCCCGCTGTACCCCAATCAGCGGCTGCGGCTCGAGACGACGCCGAACATCATCTCCACCCGCGTCATCGACCTGGTCATGCCGATCGGCAAGGGTCAGCGCGCGTTGATCGTCTCGCCTCCGAAGGCGGGCAAGACGACGGTGATTCAGGACATCGCGAACGCTATCGCCACCAACAATCCCGAGTGCTACCTGATGGTGGTTCTGGTCGACGAGCGACCCGAAGAGGTCACCGACATGCAGCGCTCGGTCAAGGGTGAGGTCATCGCCTCCACCTTCGACCGCCCGCCGTCAGACCACACCTCGGTTGCCGAGCTCGCGATCGAGCGGGCCAAGCGGTTGGTCGAGAACGGTCGGGACGTGGTGGTCCTGCTGGACTCGATCACTCGACTGGGACGTGCGTACAACAACTCGTCGCCCGCCTCGGGACGGATCCTGTCCGGCGGCGTCGACTCGACCGCGCTGTACCCGCCGAAGCGGTTCCTCGGCGCGGCCCGCAACATCGAGAACGGCGGCTCGCTCACGATCATCGCCTCTGCGCTGGTCGAGACCGGCTCCACCGGCGACACGGTGATCTTCGAGGAGTTCAAGGGCACCGGCAACGCCGAGCTCAAGCTCGACCGCAAGATCGCCGAGCGTCGGGTGTTCCCCGCGGTCGACGTCAACATGTCCAGCACCCGCAAGGACGAACTGTTGATGAACCCGGACGAGTTCGCGGTCGTGCACAAGCTGCGCCGCGTGCTCTCGGGTCTCGACACCCACCAGGCCATCGACCTGCTTGTCAATCGGCTCAAGAAGTCGAAGAGCAATGTCGAGTTCCTGATGGAGGTCTCCAAGACCGCACCGGGCGCGATGGGCGACAACGACTAGTTGGCATCTCTACGATCTCGGGCCGGGCCTGTTCCTTCGCGGGAACAGAACCCGGCCCGGGGTCGTTTAGGAGAACGTGCGAGGCCTCTGGCAGAATGAAACATCGCGCATCAGGCACTCGCCGCGTGCAAGTACAACCATGTCCGGTTCCGGTTCACGGCTTCGACAGTCGAAGGCGACCCGGCGACCACTGAAAGGGACACCATGAAGGCAGGAATTCACCCCAACTACGTGGCGACCACCGTCGTCTGCGGTTGCGGTAACACGTTCGAGACCCACAGCACCAAGGAGTCCGGACGGATCAACGTCGAGGTCTGCTCGCAGTGCCACCCGTTCTACACCGGCAAGCAGAAGATCCTCGACACCGGCGGACGCGTTGCCCGCTTCGAGGCTCGTTACGGCAAGCGTGCCGGCAAGAAGGCCGAAGCCGACAGCTAGCTGTATCGCCGACGCCCGTCCTGTGTTCGTTGCAGGCCGGGCGTCGGCTTTTTTGTACTATCATCCGGCCGGGCCC
>NZ_JBHZAH010000084.1:0-23641 GCF_042754225.1 Rhodococcus sp. NPDC059234 | reverse complement strand
GACCGGCCGTAGTGTCGTGCGTGACCCTCCGGCGGGAGCCGAGATGGGCGCCCCGGGAAACGCGAACGCCGGTGGTGCCGGCTCGAGAGCGCGGGCACCACCGGCGTCGGCGGAACGGGCTGGTGCCTTACGGCAGCAGCTGGTCCATGAAGGTGTTGCTGTAGATGTGGTGCGGGTCGAGCTCGTTGTACGTGTCGCGGGCGGTGTCCCAGTTGTCGCTCGCGGGCACGCCCTCCCGGTAGCTCTGGGGGAGGGCCCCGCTGATGATCCCGCCGTCGGTGTACGGGTTCGGGCCGAACGCCCAGCCCTTCGACCACTCCGGACGGAAGGTGTACTCCGAACCGGTGTAGTGCGAGCGCATCCACTGCTCCATCTCGCGGTAGAACTCGAACATGCCGGGGGTGCCCGGAACGCCGAGCACGTTCAGCCAGATGGCGGTGTCCCAGTCCGGATGGTCCGGCCGCGGACGCATCGCGGAGATGGTCGGTGCGCCTGCCGACGGGACGAGCACGTCGGCGGCCTCGTCCAGGCCGCAGCAGCGGATCTCGACCGGGCCGTTGAGCGGGTACTGGCCCTTGTTCTTGTAGAACTCGATGCGCTCGTTGAACCACTGGGTGAAGTCGTGGATGACCTGACCGATGTTCTCGCGCTTGGTGATGACGGCGCCGCCGCCCTCGGTCAGGCGCAGCGTGGTGGCCTTGATGTAGAACTGGATGTCCTTCGACCAGCCCCAGATGTCGTTGGCGTTGGTCGCGGCGAGTCCGGCGACGGTGGTCCCGTACATCGTCTGGCCGAACAGCGGGGCGATGCCCGGGGCACCCGAGTTCATCTTCCCGAGCAGATCGGTGAGCACCTCGGGCAGGTTGTCCGAGAACGGGTAGTTGTACGGTCCGGTGACCTCCCTCGAGCCGGCGGGCTTGCTGGGCGCCATCGACCACACCTTGAGCCACGGCTTGTCGGTGAAGGGGTACCAGATCGCCTCGACGCCGCCGTTTTCCGCGACGTACTTCTCGAAGGTGCGGCCCGAGGCGCCCTTGGCGCCGAACAGTTCGGTCCACTTGATGTCGGTGTAGCTCTGGCACCGCATCCGGAAGTTCGGGCCAGCCTGCATGGTGACCGAGGTCAGGAAGGTCCGGCCCAGGTTGGTGAGCAGCGGCTTGATCTTGGGATCGTTGCGCGAGTACGTCTTCTGGGCGTACTCGGTGCCGGTCCAGACCACCGCGGTCAGCGAGGTCACCAGGTTGGACAGCGACCCGTAGGTGTGGCCCGGTGCGGTGGCCTGGCCGGGGCCGGGAAGCGCGGCACCGTGGGCGTCGACGGCGAGGGTGCCGCCGATCGTGAGCACGCCGGGGGCGGGCAGGTTCGCCCAGCCGAGCCCCTCCGCCTGCAGCGCCGTCGTGATCGCGTCGAGGGTCGCGCCGGGGCCCGCGGTGACGACGGCGGGGTTTCCGCCCTTGTTCACCGACACACCGTTCAGGTGCTTGATCGTGTCGACCAGGATGACCTTGTCGACCGATGCGCCGTTGACGACCGTCAACGGGGTCCAGCCGTGCTGGGCGCCGCGCGGACGCAGGGTGTAGCCGTTGGCGTGGGCCCAGTTCGCAAGGACGACAACGTCATCGGCGGACTTCGGGAAGCTCGTCCAGACCGCGTCCAGCATGATCTCCTTGGACCAGTTCTGGTACGCCTGCTGCGCCAGGTCGATTCCGCTCGGGAAGTTCGGCGGCGCGGGCAGGGTGGTGCCGCCGGCGGAGCCGGACGCCGATCCCGAGGACCCGAACGGGATGGCGTAGGCGGGCGTCCAGGCGCCAACAGCACCCACGGCGAGCGCACCGGCGCCCGCGGCGGTCAGGAAGCCGCGCCGGGATAATCCGGTGGCCGTGTCGTCCGTTTTCGGCATGCGATAACTCCAGTCGTGATGAGGGGGAGGGTTCAGCGGTAGAGCAAGTTGGTCAGTTGTCCGGAATGTTAGGCGAGGGTCAGAACGACGTCAGCCAATGCGGGTGAGTTGTCCCGGTCCGGGACGGACGCAGAGATCAGCAGCCGCCCAGAGTCCTTCCAGATCCGGACCGTGAGGGACTCGCCCGGGTACACGACCCCGGCGAAGCGTGCCCGGTATCCCATCACCTTCGACGCGTCCGCTTCGAGCGCCACGTCGACCGCCGCCTTGCACACGATCCCGTACGTGCACAGCCCATGCAGAATAGGCGCAGGAAAGCCCGCGGCGGTGGCGAATTCGGG
Source organism: Rhodococcus sp. NPDC059234 (assembly GCF_042754225.1). NCBI lineage: Bacteria > Bacillati > Actinomycetota > Actinomycetes > Mycobacteriales > Nocardiaceae > Rhodococcus > Rhodococcus sp. NPDC059234. The sequence goes on along the minus strand of NZ_JBHZAH010000084.1, from coordinate 21,400 downwards.
ATCCGAGTGCAGCGGATTGCGGTCTCCGCACATGCGGTACAGCAACGCCTGCTGAGGCAGGGTCGCGACCACGGTCTCGAAGTCCGGCGCGCGGTCCGGCAGTTCGACGGACTCCGACGGCCCGCGCTCGCCGCCGAAGCCGCCCTCGCCGCGGGCGAAGATCGACGAACGTGCGGTCCACAGCGGGTTGCCGTCGAGGTCGGTGGTGACCGACTCCTGCACGATGACCGCGGCCTTGCCCTTGTCCCACACCTCGGCGATCCGGGTGGTGGTACGGCCGCCGCCCGCTGCGGGGATCGGCTGGTGCACGGTCACTTCCTGGCTGCCGTGCACCACCTTCGCGAGGTCGATCTCCACGCCGGGGAAGGACACCTTCGGAGCCTCGGTGGCGTGGATGTTGGCGACCACCGTGGCGAACGTCGGCAGCACCTGCGGCTTGCCGTCCTCGAGGTAGCGCAACTCACGGGCGTCGAGCGGGCTGGCGCCCGCTCCGATTCCGAGGTGGTAGAGCTGCACGTCCGAGCTGGTCCAGGAGAACTCCTGGGTGGGCAACTCGGCGCCGATCGCGATGTCGGGATTGATGGGCACGAAGTGTCCTGTTCAGTTCGAAGTGGCAGCGGCAGAGCTGGACTCGGGGTCCGAGGCACCCTTCGCCCGCTCGGCGATGTCGAGGACGGCGAGGTAGGCGAACGTCATCGCGGGTCCGATGGTCGCGCCCGGGCCCGCGTAGGTGTGACCCATCACGGGGGCGCTGACGTTGCCGGCCGCGTAGAGGCCCTCGATGACCGTGCCGTCCGCGCGCACCGCGCGGCCGTCGACGTCGGTCTGGATGCCGCCCTTGGTGCCCAGGTCGCCCGGCACCATCTTGATCGCGTAGAAGGGGGCCTTGCTGATCTCGGCGAGGCTGGGGTTCTTCAGGCGGGGATCGCCGTAGTAGGCGTCGTAGCCGCTGTCGCCGCGGCCGAAGTCCTCGTCCTTGCCGTTGCGGGCGAAGCCGTTGAACCGCTCGACGGTCTCGGTCAGCGCCTCGACCGGAAGCCCGGTCTTCTCCGCGAGCTCGGCGATGGTGTTGGCCTTCACCACGATCCCGGCCTTGAGCCAGCGGCCGGGGAACGGCGAACGCGGGGTGATGCCGGCGAAGGTGTAGCGGTTGCGGTAGCGCTGGTCGAGGATCATCCAGGTCGGGATGTTCTCGCCCGGGCCCTCGCCCTGGCCGTACTTGCCGCCGTACATCATGTGGGTGGCCTCGACGTAGGGCGCGGCCTCGTTGCCGAACCGCTTGCCGCGGGTGTTGACCATCATCGAGCCGGGCAGGGTCCGCTCGGAGAGCGCGAACCAGGGGCCGCCGGTCAGCGGGATGGACGGGCCCCACCAGGCGTCGTCCATGAAATCGAGTGCGGCGCCGACCTTCTCGCCTGCGAGGATGCCGTCGCCGGTGTTGGCCTTGGCGCCGACGGTCCACTCGGTACCGATCGGGCCGCGCTGGTACTTCTTGCGCATCTCGTCGTTGTGTTCGAAGCCGCCAGAGCCCAGCACGACGCCGTGCTTGGCGTGGATGACCTGCTCCTCGCCGTCGACGAGCACCTTCACGCCACGGACGGCGCCGTTCTCGGTGTACAGCTCGGTCAGCGGGGTGTTGAGCAGGATCGGCACGCCCGCGTCCCGCAGGCCGATGCGCATGCCCGCGACCAGGGCCTGCCCGCGGACCAGCAGGTCCTTGCCGGTGGCCTTGGCGGCCAGGAAGCGCATGCCGACCTTCATCGCGCGCAGGGGTCCGCGGCGGTTGCGCATCAACAGGTTCAGCCACTTGTAGTCGGCCTGGGTGATGACGAAGTTCTTGGGGGCCTTGACGTAGTCCGGCTCCAGGTTCTTGCGGTCGTCGCCGAGCTGGTTGCCGTCGAAGGGCGTCGGCTCGACCGAGCGCCCGCCGACGCGTCCGCCGGGTGCCTCCGGGTAGTAGTCCGAGTAGCCGGGCACCCACTGCAGCTCGAGCGCGCTGTTCTTCATCACGAACGAGAGCATCTCGGGGCCCCGGTCGAGGTAAGTGTCGATCCGCTCGGGGGCGACGACGTCGCCGATGATGCTGTGCAGGTACTCGCGCGCGGCCTCGGCGGTGTCGGTGACGCCGTCGGCCTCGAGGACCTCGTTGTTGGGGATCCAGACACCGCCGCCGGACCGTGCGGTGGATCCGCCGTAGTGGGCGGCCTTCTCGACGATGACAACGCTCAGCCCGTGGTGGGCGGCGGTCAGTGCCGCGGTCATGCCCGCGGCACCGCTTCCGACAACGACGACGTCGTATTCCTGCTTACTCATGTAGAACACGTTATAGAATGAGGTGGGCATGAGTCCATGCTTTCTGCCAGGAAGTATTGCCGAGATCGGCCGTGAGGCCGGTATGCAAACGAAACGCGTTGCAGTTCGAAAGGGGCGGTGCGCTGTGGCCTGGGATCTTTCCGCTGATGTCGTAGTGGTCGGAGTGGGCGTCGCGGGTGCGTCCGCGGCGCTGGAGGCGCTGGCCGGGGGCGCGGACGTGATCGCTCTCGACCGGTTCGCGGGCGGGGGCGCCAGCACGATCTCCGGTGGCATCGTCTACGCAGGCGGCGGCACGCGAATCCAGCGCGACGCGGGTGTCGAGGACACCCCGGACGCGATGTTCGCCTATCTCAGTCGAGAGGTCGGAGACGCCGTCCGGCCGGAAACCCTGCGCAAGTTCTGCGACGAGAGCCCCGCGATGATCGACTGGCTCGCCGGACACGGCGTGCCGTTCGAGGGATCGCTCTGCCCCTACAAGACCTCCTACCCGACGGATCGCCACTACCTGTACTTCTCCGGTAGCGAGGCGGCCGGCGGCTTCCGCGACGTGGCTCCGCCCGCCCCGCGTGGGCACCGCGCGAAGGGCAAGGGCACCTCCGGCAAGATGCTCTACCGGCCGCTGATCGACTCCGCCCTCGCCAAGGGCCTGCGGCTCGAACAGCAGACGCGGGCGGTCCGGTTGCTCACCGACGACGAGGGCGCGGTGATCGGGGTCGAGTGCATGAGCCTGCGGGATGCGCCCAAGCGGGTGCGTGCCCGGCACGCCCGCCTGTCGGCGCTGTCGGCGAAGCCCGGAATCTACTACCCGCCGATGCGCAAGGTGCTGCAGAAGCTGGTCGAACGGCTCGAGGCGGACCACGCGCGGCCGATCCGGATCGAGGCCCGCTCCGGGGTGATCCTGAGCGCCGGAGGCTTCATCGCCAATCGCGGACTCGTCGCCGAGCATGCACCCCGCTACCGGGGCGGACTCGCGCTGGGCACGGCGGGCGACGACGGCAGCGGCATTCTCATGGGCGCCGACGTCGGCGGGGCGACCGACAAACTCTCCAACGTCTCGGCGTGGCGATTCATCGTGCCGCCGAGTGCATTTCTCGGGTCGCTGCTGGTGAACCGGAAGGGCGACCGGATGGTCGACGAGTCGCGGTACGGTGCGGCCCTCGGGCACGCCATGATCGCCGAGCACGAGGGAAAGGGCTGGCTCGTCGCCGACGCCGACCTGGTCGACCGGGCCCGCGCCGCGCTCGGCGACCAGACCAACTGGTTCCAGCGGATCCAGTCGGAGACCATGATGCGGGTCGACCGGACCACCGGTGCCACGTTGGAGGAACTCGCCGGCAAGGTCGGTATCGACCCGGCCGGCCTGGTCGCGACGGTGACCGCGCACAACGAGGCGATCGCCGCGGGCAGTCCCGACCCGATGGGCAAGCCCGACGACTTCCGTCGCCCGGTCGCCACCGGGCCGTTCTCGCTGTTCGACGTCTCCCTCAAGAAGAGCCTGACCAACCCCCTGCCGATGCTGACGCTCGGTGGGCTGGTCGTCGACGAGCAGTCCGGAGCCGTGCTGACCGGCGACGGTGCCGCGATCGACGGCTTATACGCGGCCGGCCGCACCGCGGTGGGGATTTGTTCGAACTCCTACGTGAGCGGGCTCTCACTTGCAGACTGTGTGTTCTCCGGCCGTCGGGCCGCCGCGCACGCTGCTCGTCGCGGGGCCTCGAGGACCGGAGCTGCCACGACGACCTAGTCGCGCATCGCTACCGAAGGGACCCCGGCCCGTGCTCTCGACCGAATCGCGTATCGACATTGCGGACCGACTGCATGCGGCGGAGAAGGGGTTCGCGCCGCTCGACCCGTTGACGGTGCTCCATCCGGGCATCGACGTGGTCGACGCCTACGCGATCCAGTTGCTCAACGTCCGCCGCCGGGTCGAGGCGGGCGAGCGCGTGGTCGGGCACAAGGTCGGTCTGACGGCCAAGGCGATGCAGGAGATGCTCGGTGTCAGCGAGCCCGACTACGGGCACCTCTTCGACACCCAGGAACTGTGCGAGGGGGAGCCTGTCTCCTGCGCGCGCTACCTGTTGCCCCGGGTGGAGGTGGAGGTCAGCTTCGTGCTCGGCGCCGACCTGCCGGGAGTTGGATGTACCGTCGAGGACGTGCTGGCCGCAACGGAGTTCGTGGTCCCGTCGATCGAACTGATCGACTCCCGGATCAAGGACTGGAAGATCGGTCTGCTCGACACCATCGCCGACAACGCCTCGTACGCCGGCCATGCGATCGGTGCCGGGCGGGTCCGGCCCGGCGACATCGACCTCACCGACATCGACGTGTCCCTGGCCGTCAACGGTGAACGAGTCGCCGAGGGCCGCAGCGATGCGGTACTCGGGCATCCGGCCAGGGCGGTGGCCTGGCTTGCGGAGAAGGTGGACAGCTTCGGGGTTCGGTTGAAGGCTGGAGACATCGTGTTGCCGGGTTCGTGCACCCGTGCCTTCGATGTCCGTCCGGGCGACAGGGTCGACGCCGAGTTCAGGGGGCTCGGATCCGTATCTCTCCAGTTCACATAGGAGTTGATCTCGATGGACAAGGCAAGTGTTGCGATTGTCGGATCGGGAAACATCAGTACCGACCTGCTCTACAAATTGCAGCGATCCGAGTGGCTCGAGCCGCGCTGGATGATCGGCATCGATCCCGAGAGCGAGGGGCTCGCCCGAGCACGCTCGATGGGCCTCGAGACCTCGGCGGAGGGCGTCGACTGGCTGCTGGCCCAGCCGGAGAAGCCCGACCTGGTGTTCGAGGCGACCTCGGCCCACGTGCACCGCGCCGCCGCGCCGAAGTACGAGGCCGCCGGCATCCGCGCCGTCGATCTCACTCCGGCGGCGGTCGGCCCGGCGGTCGTGCCGCCGGCGAACCTGCGTGAGCACCTCGACGCCCCGAACGTCAACATGATCACCTGCGGCGGCCAGGCCACCATCCCTGTCGTCTACGCGGTCTCCCGTGTCGTCGACGTGCCCTACGCCGAGATCGTCGCATCGGTCGCCTCGGCATCGGCCGGGCCGGGTACCCGCGCCAACATCGACGAGTTCACCAAGACCACAAGTCGCGGTGTGGAGGTGATCGGCGGCGCCCGCCGAGGTAAGGCGATCATCATCCTCAACCCGGCCGAGCCGCCGATGATCATGCGCGACACCATCTTCTGTGCGATTCCCGAGGACGCGGACCGGGACGCGATCATCGACTCGATCCACCGAGTGGTCGCCGACATCGCGACGTACGTGCCCGGGTACCGCCTGCTCAACGACCCTCAGTTCGACGAGCCGAGCGTCGTCTCCGGGGGGTATGCCACCGTGACCACCTTCGTGGAGGTCGAGGGCGCGGGTGATTTCCTGCCGCCGTACGCCGGCAACCTCGACATCATGACCGCGGCGGCCACCAAGGTGGGCGAGGAGATCGCACAGAAGATCATCACCGTGGAGGCGTGATCGGCATGACTCTCACCGACAGCACAGTGCATTTCGACCCCTCGTGGGACGTCCGGGTCACGGACACCTCCCTGCGAGACGGCTCGCATCACAAGCGGCATCAGTTCACTGGTGAGGAGGTTCGCGCGATCGTCGCTGCCCTCGACCGCGCCGGCGTCCCGGTCATCGAGGTGACGCACGGTGACGGGCTCGGCGGATCGTCGTTCAACTACGGCTTCTCCAAGACCCCGGAGCAGGAACTGATCACGATCGCGGTGGAGACCGCGAAGCGGGCGAAGATCGCCTTCCTGATGCTGCCCGGTGTCGGGGTCAAGGAGGACATCATCGAGGCCCAGGACAACGGGGCCTCGATCTGCCGCATCGCCACGCACTGCACCGAGGCGGACGTGTCCGTCCAGCACTTCGGGCTGGCACGCGCGCGCGGGCTCGAGACGGTCGGGTTCCTCATGATGGCGCACACCGTCACGCCCGAGAAGCTGGCCCAGCAGGCGCGGATCATGGCCGACGCCGGCTGCCAGTGCGTGTACGTCGTCGATTCCGCCGGTGCGCTGGTGCTCGAACAGGTCGCCGACCGCGTCGAGGCCCTGGCTCAGGAACTCGGGCACGACGCGCAGGTCGGATTCCACGGCCACGAGAATCTCGGTCTCGGCGTCGCGAATTCCATTGCGGCCGTGCGAGCCGGCGCCAGGCAGATCGACGGCAGCACCCGACGTTTCGGTGCCGGTGCCGGCAACGCGCCGGTCGAGGCGTTCGTCGGGGTGTGCGACAAGATCGGTGTCAAGACCGGCATCGACTTCTTCGCGATCGCGGACGCCGCCGAGGACGTGGTGCGCCCCGCGATGCCGGCCGAGTGCCTGCTGGACCGGCAGGCACTGATGATGGGCTACGCGGGCGTGTACTCGAGCTTCCTCAAGCATGCCGAACGGCAGGCAGAGCGCTACGGCGTCTCCGCCGCGGAGATGCTGGTCCGCGCGGGCAAGCGCAAGCTCGTCGGCGGTCAGGAGGACCAGTTGATCGACATCGCGCTGGAGTTGCAGCGCGAGGAGGGCGAGGCCTGACCTCCGCCCCACGCCGGGACGAGAAAGGGGCGTGCATCCCCTCGGATGCACGCCCCTAGTTCGCTGCCGACTACTCGGACTCCGCGTCGCGGACCTCGATGATGCCCTCCATGACCGCGTGGTTGATGCTGTTCATCAAGCGCGGGCAGGTCTGCCGCGACCCGGTCCGTCCGCCTGCGCCGACGAACTCCGGGCACACCGTGGCGGGATCGGCCTGCCACTGGATGCTCGTGTGTTTGAAGCTGTTCTTCCGGACGAGCACGCAGGTACCGCAGGCGCGGCACTCCACCTCTTGCAGCCCCTGCTCCAGGTAGGTGTGGTGATCGACTTCGGTCTGCGCACGGACGGCCTCGACCCGGGCCGGGCTGTCTGCGTAGTTCGGGGCCTTGGCCCAGGTCGAGGTCATGTCACACGCCCGTCTTGGTCTCGGCCGCGGCCTTCTCCTCGGCCTGACGGGCGAGGTTCGCGTCGACCTCGCGCTGCCACGCCTCGACGGCCTTGGTGGTGTCGATCTCGAACTCGAACCGCTGCGTCATCTTCTCGTCGATGTCGGCGACGTCGACGTAGAACTGCTCGTACCAGCGTCGCAGCTGGTAGACCGGACCGTCCTCCTCGCAGAGCAGCGGATTCTCGATCTTGGTCTTGTTCTTCCAGATCGCGACGTCCTGCTCGAAGCCCATGGCCACGCCCTCGGTGAACTTGCGTGCCAGCTTCTCGCTGGTGGCGTCGTCGAGGCCCTTCGGCTTCTCCACGCTGACGCCGTACATGAGCATGAAGGAGTCCTGCGTGATCGGGTAGTGGCAGTTGATCAGGACGCTCTCGACCTTGTAGCCGCTGTAGTTGTTGTGCAGCCAGTTGACCATGTACGACGGGCCGAAGTACGAGGCCTCCGAGTCCAGCACGGACTCGCCGTACTGGGTGCCCATGTTGCCGACGTCCGGCCGGCCGTGGTTCTGGAGGTACTGGGTCGCGACGTGACCCTCGAAGACGTTCTTGAAGTACTTCGGGAACCCGAAGTGGACGTAGAAGAAGTGCGCCATGTCCACGACGTTGTCGACGATCTCGCGGCAGTTGGAGCCGGTGACCACGATCCGGTTCCACTGCCAGTCGGTCCACTCGTCGGTGAGGACCTCGGGCAGCTCGGGGATCGTGACGTCCTCCGGCGGCGGGTTGCCCTCGGGGTCGTGCCAGACGAACAGCTGCTTGTTGCGCTGCAGCGTGGTCCAGGCCCGGGTGCGCGCGAGCGGCGGCACACGACGGGCATAGGGGATGCCGGTGCACTTGCCGTTGCCGCCCCAGCGCCAGTCATGGAACGGGCAGGCGATCGAGTCGTCCTTGACGGTGCCCTGGCTCAGGTCGCCGCCCATGTGCCGGCAGTACGCGTCGAGAACGTTCAGCTTGCCCTCGCTGTCGGCGAAGACCACGAGCTTGGTGCCGAACGCCTCCACCGAGTGAGGCTTGCCGTCCAGGAACTCACTCTCGAGGCCGATGCAGTGCCACCCGCGGGCGTACCGCGTCGGGGTGCTTCCCACATCGATCTCGCGAACGCCCTTGCCGGATGCGCCGCTCTTCTGCGTCATCTCTGCCCTCACATCCCTTCGTCCTTGTTACTAGAACACGTTATAGAACTTGTGCCAGTTTTGCCAGATAATCATGCGGGTAGTCGCAGTCAGGGACTTTCGTCGCGGCGACCCCCTAGTCGCTCGACACGAATGGGAACGTGTTCTAGTCTCAGGGGAAAGTGAACCTCCGAGCCGCACGACACAAGAGGAGTGACCAGTGGGTGAGCACGACAGCCGCGTGGTGATCGAGAAGCTGAACGAGCTTCTGCCGACCCTGCGCGAGCGCGCACAGGAGACCGAGGATCTTCGTCGCATCCCCGACGACTCGATCAAGGCACTCCAGGAGGCCGGCTTCTTCCGTCTTCTGCAGCCCGCCCAGTGGGGCGGCTACCAGGCCGATCCCGTCACCTTCTACACGGCAGTCCGCAACATCGCGAGCGCCTGTGGCTCCACCGGCTGGGTCTCCGGCATCATCGGCGTCCACAACTGGCACCTCGCGCTGTTCGACCAGCAGGCGCAGGAGGACGTGTGGGGTCAGGACACCGACGTGCGGATCTCCTCGTCGTACGCGCCGATGGGTGCCGGTGAGGTCGTCGACGGCGGCTACAAGGTCAACGGCGCCTGGGCCTGGTCCTCGGGTTGCGACCACGCCAGCTGGGTCGTCGTCGGTGGTCCGGTCATCAAGGACGGCCGCCCGGTCGACTTCGGCAGCTTCCTGATCCCCCGCGAGGACTACCAGATCGACGATGTGTGGAACGTGGTCGGCCTGCGCGGCACCGGCAGCAACACGGTGGTCGTCAAGGACGTGTTCGTGCCGCGTCACCGCTTCCTGAGCTTCAAGGCGATGAGCGACCTGACCGCTCCCGGTCTCCAGCAGAACACCGCGCCGGTCTACAAGATGCCGTGGGGCACCATCCATCCCACCACCATCTCGACCCCGATCGTCGGCATGGCGTACGGCGCCTACGACGCCCACGTCGAGCACCAGGGCAAGCGAGTACGCGCCGCCTACGCGGGCGAGAAGGCCAAGGACGACCCGTTCGCGAAGGTGCGGATCGCGGAGGCCTCCAGCGACATCGACGCCGCCTGGCGCCAGCTGTCGGGCAATGTCGCCGACGAGTACGCGCTGCTGCTGGCCGGCGAGGAGGTGCCGATCGAGCTGCGCCTGCGGGCCCGCCGCGACCAGGTGCGTGCCACCGGCCGCGCCATCGCGTCGATCGACCTGCTCTTCGAGAACTCCGGTGCGACGGCTCTGGCGAACGGCACCCCGATCCAGCGCTTCTGGCGTGACGCGCACGCCGGCCGGGTGCACGCGGCCAACGACGCCGAGCGGGCGTACGTGATGTTCGGTGGCGCCGAGTTCGGCCTGCCCCTGACCGACACGATGGTCTAGGGGAGAGTCGATGACGGCAACCGAAGAACTCACCTACGAATCCACTTCTCGCTTCGCTCAGGTGCGGCCCGACCTGCAGCTGCACTACCACGAGGCCGGTGTCGGCAACGGTCCGACGATCGTGCTGCTGCACGGCGGCGGGCCCGGTGCGTCGTCGTGGTCGAACTTCGCCAAGAACATTCCCGTGCTGGCGAAGCAGTTCCACGTGCTCGCCGTCGACCAGCCGGGCTACGGCAAGTCGGACAAGCCGACCGAGCACCCGCAGTACTTCCGGCACAGCGCCTCGGCGCTGAAGGATCTGCTCGACACCCTCGGCATCACCGAACGCGTTCACCTGCTGGGCAACTCGCTCGGCGGCGGCGCCGCGGTGCGCTTCGCCCTGGACTACCCGGACCGGGCCGGCCGGCTCGTGCTCATGGGACCGGGTGGGCTCAGCGTCAACCTGTTCGCACCGGACCCGACCGAGGGCGTGAAGAATCTCGGCAAGTTCAGCTACCAGCCGACGCGTGAGAACCTCGAGGCGTTCCTCAGGATCATGGTGTTCGACCAGTCCCTCATCACCCCGGAACTGATCGACGACCGGTTCGCCGCGGCGAGCAGCCCTGAGTCGCTCGCGGCGGCCAAGGCGATGGGGAAGTCCTTCTCCGGCCCGGAGTTCGAGCTCGGCATGCTCTGGCGTGACGCCTACAAGCTGCGCCAGCGCGTGCTGCTGATCTGGGGTCGCGAGGATCGGGTCAACCCGATCGACGGGGCGCTGGTCGCCCTCAAGATGATCCCGCGGGTGCAGTTGCACGTCTTCGGCGGCTGCGGCCACTGGGCGCAGCTCGAGAAGTTCGACGAGTTCAACCGCCTGGCCGGCGACTTCCTGCTAGAAGGGGGTAAGTGATGGGTATTCGTTCGCTCGCGTACATGCGCATCGAGGCCACCGACATGGCGGCCTGGCGCGAGTACGGTCTCAAGGTTCTCGGCATGATCGAGGGCAAGGGCACCAACCCGGACGCCCTGTACCTGCGCATGGACGACTTCCCGGCCCGCCTGGTGATCGTGCCGGGTGAGCGGGACCGGCTGCAGGTCTCCGGCTGGGAGACGGCCAATGCGGCCGGCCTGCAGGAGGTTCGGGACAACCTGGCCGCCGCGGGGGTGCCGTTCAAGGAGGGCACCGCCGACCAGTTGGCGGACCGTCGCGTCGTCGAGCTGATCACCTTCGAGGACACCTCCGGCAACACCCTCGAGGTGTTCCACGGTGCCGCGCTCGAGCACCGGCGGATCGTGAGCCCGTACGGGCACAAGTTCGTCACCGGCGAGCAGGGTCTCGGGCACGTCGTGCTCACCACGAACGACGACGAGGCCTCGCTCCGGTTCTACCGGGACGTCCTCGGGTTCAAGCTGCGCGACTCGATGCGACTGCCTCCGCAGATGGTCGGCCGTCCCGCCGACGGCGAGCCGGCTTGGCTGCGCTTCCTCGGCTGCAACCCGCGTCACCACAGCCTGGCGTTCCTGCCGCTGCCCAACCCGACCGGCATCGTGCACCTGATGGTCGAGGTGGAGAACTCGGACGACGTGGGCCTGTGCCTGGACCGCGCCATCCGCAAGAAGGTCAAGATGTCGGCCAGCCTCGGCCGGCACGTCAACGACCTGATGCTCTCGTTCTACATGAAGACCCCGGGCGGGTTCGACATCGAGTTCGGCTGTGAGGGACTCGAGGTCGAGGACGACAACTGGATCGCGCGGGAGAGCACCGCGGTGAGCCTGTGGGGTCACGACTTCACGGTGGGAATGAAGTAGTGAGCTCGTCCGAGGTGGCATCAGAGACGGGTGCGACGATCGACCCGCGTCAGTTCCGCACCGTGCTCGGTCAGTTCTGCACCGGCGTCACGATCATCACCACGGTCGACGAGGGCGAACCGGTCGGGTTCGCCTGCCAGTCGTTCGCGGCGCTGTCGCTGGATCCGCCGCTGGTGCTGTTCTGCCCCACCAAGGGGTCGAGGTCCTGGGCGGCGATCGAGCGCACCGGGAAGTTCTGCGTGAACGTACTTGCCGAGGAGCAGCAGTCGGTGTGTGCACGCTTCGGCTCGCGTGAGCCGGACAAGTTCGCCGGAATCGACTGGACACCTTCGCCGTTGGGTTCGCCGATCATCGACAAGTCGCTCGCGCACATCGACTGCTCCGTCGAGACCGTCCACGACGGTGGCGACCACTACGTGGTGTTCGGCAGGGTGTCGTCGATGAGCGAGATCAAGACCGAGCGCCCGCTGCTGTTCTACCGCGGGCAGTACACCGGCATCGAGCCGGACAAGACGGTCCCCGCGCCTTGGCGCGACGACCTCGAGGCGTTCCTCACCGCGACAACTGAGGACACCTGGCTGTAAGGCCGCACAGACCCGGAGGGGCGAAAAGGGAAGGGCCCGTTCACGCGAACCGCGTGGACGGGCCCTTCTCGGTGCGCGACCGGGTGCACTCGACGAGCGAGATCAGGACCGAACGGCCGCTGCTGTCCTATCGTGGTCGGTGCACAGCTGTCGAGCCGTGCAAAGACGTTGCAGGCGAAGTGGCGCTACGACCTCGAGGCGTTCCTGACCACAACCACCGAGGACACCTGGCCGTGGGGTTCTCACAACAGAGAGGCGGAACGCGGTGCACGTGTCCCGTGGACGACGACAGGCGTTGGCGCAGGGTGCGATGGGTGCGCTCGCCCTTCCCCTGATTCTCGTCGCACCCGCCGCTGCCGATCCGGCCGCAGCGGGCGCGATGCATGTCGGGGTCGTGGAGGCACGGTCATGCGCCAACCTGGGTGTCACGATCCCGCTCGACCCGGGGCAGGCCGAGAGGGCACGGGCGATGCTCCCGGCCGGATTCGCCCTCGCCGCGATGCCCACGATGCTGGTCGAGACCTCGACCTGCGCGGGTGCGGACGTGAACGGAACCGAGATCGGCCGATTCCACCTGTCCGAAGCCGCGCTGGCGGTCGAGCCGCCGCGGCCGATCGCGTCGCCGCGCCTGGGTGAGGCCGTCGCCGAGAACATCTACATGATCTCGCAGTTGGACACGAACGAGCTGCTGTCCGAATTCAAGTCGCGGCTCGGCTATCGCAGCGAGCTCGTGGACATCACCCTGGACCTCGGCGCGCCCGATCAGCTCGGCCGGCTCGCCTCGGCGACGGCCGGCGGCGAACTTGCGCCGACCGCGGCCACGGCGCAGCTGACGCCGTCACTGCTTCCCGACGGGGTGCGGGTCCCGAACCCGGGAATCGTGTACAAGTTGTGGACGCGGGATGCGCAGGGCCGCTACGTGGTCACCACGAACGCGAACATGACGATCGACCGCCCGGCGGCGGGCGTCGGGACGGTGACCGCTCCGGAGGGCACCGCGGTGCACCGGATTCTCGGCGGGGACACCGCGACCGGTGTCGCCTTCTCCGGTCGCGCGGAGCGCTTCGTCAACGACACCTTCGTCATCCCCGCGGGCTGACCGCGCAGAGCCTCGGTCCGGCCCACAGACACTCTCGCCCGCCTCGGTTTCGAGGCGGGCGAGAGCGCGTCAGACGGTGAACTCCGCGGAGGTGCCGGTGAACGGCGCGATCGAACCGTCCGGGTTCTTGCGGTCTCCGAAATGCTGGATCCGGTAGCGGCCGGCGGCCGTACCCTCGGGCACATCCCAGGTGATGCGAGCGACCGAGGCGTTCGAACCCTCCCGGCGCCAGTGGTACTTGGTGGACCAGTCGCCGTCGTCGGCGTGCCGCACCCACTTCCCGCCGTCGAGTCGCTGGACCTCGAAGAAGGTGCCGCGGCGGTGCAGGTTGTTCTTCGGATGCCCGGTGGTGAACTCGACGGCCACCTGGGCCCCGGCCGCCGCGGTGGCGGTGGGCTGGACCAGTACGTCACCGAACTGGCGGCCCGGCGTCGGCGCATCGGCCGGGACGTCCGGGCCGAAGCTCGGCTGGAATCCGGACAGGTCGCGAGGTGCGGGGCCGCGCGGGACGTCGGCGCCGTCGCGCATGGCGATCGCGAGCTGTGCGTAGCCCTGCTGGTAGGCGGGAAGTGTGTTGCGGCCGAACAGCGTCGAGCCGCCCTCGTACTGCTGGGAGTCGTACTCCTCGGGGGTCGTGCAGTAGCTCGAGTACGCATTGGCGTATCCCTGGAAGATCACCTTCTCCAGCGGCACACCGAGTTCCTTCGCGACGGTTCGGCGCACTCGCAGCCCCGAGACGATGGTGAACTCCGCGGGTCCGCCGACCACGTAGAGGTCGCCGATCCGGATGATCTGGATCTTGAGGACGTGCGGCACCCACCCGTCGGGTGGGAGCAGACCCACGGGCACGACCACGAGCTTCGGCGCCTGTGCGTCCGCGAGCCACTGGGGAGTCTTGGTGTCGATTCCGCCGAGGGCGTCGATCACCGGGTTGCGGGTGCCCTCCGGGAAGATCGGGATGGCGGGGCCGTCCTCGGTGCTGCCCGCGGCCATCGACGCGCCGACGCAGGCGGGCGAGGTGCGCTGCGGCTTGCCGTCGCTGGTGTAGCGACCGTCGACGAGCTGGTTCGCCATGTCGAGGTACATGATTCGGCTGTCCACGGAGGTGGCGGAGATCGGCTCGGCCGACTTGAAGGCGGCTCGCGCTGCGGCCAACTGCCGCTCACCGATCAGCCTGGTGTTCTCGAACTCGTCGTCGGTCGGACCCTTGCCGGGTTTGAGGTCCAGGTTCGGCGACATGTCGCCGGTGTTCGTCTGCGGGAACGACGCGACGAAACTCGGCTTGCCGTCGAGGTAGCGCACCCCGGCGACGTCGTGCTCCCAGAAGTAGGCGGCGGCACCCTTGTTGTCGCCGGAGATGAGCTTGTTCTCCTCGGTCAGCGAGGCACCGTGGGTGGGGAACCAGCCGATCGCGCCGACGTTGTCGCCGCCCTGGCTTACGCGAAGCACCCGCATGTGGCTGTCGATGCCCAGGGGGTAGTAGTCCTTGTCGCTCTGCGGATTCCGGTCGAAGGCGACCCGGGAGCGGTTGACGCTGGCATCGGTGAGTTCGCTGTGGCCAAGCGCGACGGTGCCCGGCGCCAGGTTGTCGTGGGCGGCGCTGATCGCCTCGACCAGGCCGTCGACCTCGGCGTTGAAGACCAGCGGCTGGAAGCCGAGGGTGGCCAGGCTGTAGGCGTAGTCCTGCGACGCGCCGCCACAGGCGGCGTGCGAGTGCACGGCGGTGAGCATCACGTTGCGCTCGTTGTAGGTGTTGCCGTACTTCTGGCTGAGCCGAACCATGACCGCGTCGTGCACGGCCTGGAAGATCATGCAGGTGTCGGCGCAGACGAAGACCACCCGGGAATCGTCGGCACCGGCGAAGACGTAGGCGCGCACGCGGGTGCGCTGATGCAGCCCCTCGGCGCGCTGCTCGAAACTCGAGTAGCCCATCATGCCGTTCTCGGCGACCGGTCCGGTCATGTCGGACAGGCCTACCCCGACGCGGAAGCCGCCCTTGGCCGGCGCGGTCCGCGCGCGCTCGGTGGTGCGCGGCGCCGCTGCGGTGGCGCGGCCGGCGCCGAGGGCCGCCAGCGCGGGTGTGGCAGCGGCCCCCGCGAGCACGCTGCGTCGACTGATCGTCACGACGGAATCCTTTGCGAGATGAGAAGAATGCGATTTGGTCAAGTGTCCAGATGACAGCACACACGACGGCGCGACGATTGGCAAGAGGTTTGGCGCACTTCTGTCTCGACGCCGATCAGCCTAGGATTGACCGTGGCGATGGAAGATCGCGGTGGGGACTGTCCAGCGGGTCACCGCGCGGGCGGAACGCGGTTCCGGCGGAGTCGTCTCGCTGAACTCCCTCGTGCCGAATCGGCTGGCAGATTCCCGGTAGCCGGTTGCGCGCGCCACCGTCCGTGTATCCGGCACAGCAGAGTAGTTCGCCCACCAGGCAAGGATCCCTGCGTCATGTCCAAGACACTGAAGACCGAAGAATCGATCAACATTCAACGACCCGTGGCCGAGGTGTTCGAGTACCTGTCGAACCCCGACAACGTCACGAACTGGAGCAGCAACGTCATCGACTACAAGCTGGTCTCGGGCAAGGCGGACGAGGTCGGCGCGGTGCTGTCCCTCGCGGTCAAGGCCGCCGGCGTGCGGGTCGAGGGGACCGAGGAGATCACCCAGTACGAGGCGAACAAGCGGATGGGCTTCCGGTCGAAGGACACGAAGATCGGCTACACGAGGGAACTGGACTTCGCCGCGGACGGTGACGGCACCCGGGTGACCTTCCTGCAGGAGGCGGAGGCGGGCACGGGACTGTTCAAGTTTGCCGATCCGATCGTGCAGCGGCTCTACGCGCACGATGTGCGGGGCAACCTGGAGAAGGCCAAGACGATCCTCGAATCCTGATCCCTCACACCGGCTTCGCGTCCCCGAAGGTCATCTTCAGGTTCGGGATCGACGATGTCATCAGTGCTCGCCGCGGCAGTCCGACGGCACGCAACTCCTCGGCGATCGGATGCGGGCCCAGCGTCAGATCGGCGCCCCCGATCCTCGACCGGACGCCGCTCGGGTTCATGTCCCAGGCGGTGTGGCGGGTGATGCCGTCCAGGTGCGAGTAGGCCTCGAGCGAGGTGCCCGCTCCCGAACCGGGGAGCCGGATGCCGGGCTCGACCGTCAAGGACGCGATCAGCTGACCGTCCTGGCTGACGGAGGCGCGTCTGACCCGGCTCGCGTGGTCGGCGTCGAAATCCGCCAGCACCTTGGGAAATCCCCAGATTCCACGACCGGCCGCCTTGGTGAACTCGCCGTCGACGGGCAGCTGATGGATGAGGGCGCCGGCGCGTCCGGTCGCGAGCGAGCGCAGGTCCGTCGGCACCGATGCGCCCCCGGCGACCAGGTGGCTGCGGACCAGGAAGGTGACGCCGAATTCGTTGTAGGGGCCCAGATCCCCGTCCACGTAGTCGACGAACACCAGCGCGCACAGGCCGCGGCCGGGCCGATACTGCAGGATCTCGAGCCCGGTGTAGTCGATGAGGGCCTGCGCTGCGGCGGTCGGCACCGAGTACATCGCCATGAACGCGGAGGCCTGGCGAATCCGCACCGGCATCTCGACCTTCCGGCCGAGGACTTCGTGGGAGGTGCCGCTGCCGGGCGTCACGGCGTCACCACGCCGCGCAGGCCGTCGGTGCCGTAGACCTGCTCGAGCATCGAGCTGAAGTCCGGTCCGCGGCGCAGCATCTGGCCGCCGTCGACATTGATGATCTGACCGGTGATCCACGTCGACTCGTCGCCGAGGAGGAATCGGGCGAGCCGCGCGATGTCCTCGGGTTCGCCGATACGCGGCAGGGGAGTGCAGGCCTGGTAGTCCTCGAGCAGCGGGCCGCCGTCGGTGATGAGCGCGACCAGATCGGTGCGCGTCAGCCCGGGCCGGATGCAGTTGACGCGGACGTTGCTGGCGCCCAGTTCGTCGGCACCCAGCTGGACGAGATGATCCACGCCGGACTTCGAGACGCCGTAGGCGCCGAACCAGCGATGGGTGTTGCTGCTGGCGATCGAGGAGATCGCGACGAACGATCCACCCCCACCTCGAACGAGTTCGCGCGCAGCATGTTTGAGGGTGAGCATGGTGCCGGTGACGTTCAGTTCGACGGTGCGGCGCCAGGCGTCGACGTCGATCTGGGTGACGGGTGCGATCGTCTCGTTTCCGCCGGCGCAGGCGACCACGCCGTCGAGCCGGCCGGTGACGGCGGCCGCGGCGCCCACGGCGCTCGCGACCTGATCCTCGACCGTGACATCGGCGGCGTGGTGGGAGATGGAACCGCCGTGTTCGGGTGTGACGGTGGCGGCGGCCGCAACGAGCTTGTCCGGTGTACGCCCGCAGATCGTGACGTGCGCGCCGGACTGCGCGAGCAGCGCGGCCACGCCGAGTCCGATGCCGCTGCCGCCTCCCGTCACCAGCACGGATTTGCCCTGCACGGCACCTGTCCCGTTCGCGACCACCGCGCCCTCCCTCCGCTTGCAACCCGTTCTACCACCGGAAGGTGTGATTCGGATACGTAATCCGGCTGTCGGGAATAGGGTCGGAATCGACCCGTGCGAACAGATTCGGTGCTGTCGACCGAGGGGACGAATCCATGCGACCCGATATCGACCTGGTTGACGGACGGTTCTACGCCGGGACCCTGGGCGACCCGCGCGAGGCGTACGCCTGGATGCGGGCGAACGAGCCGGTGTTCCGGGACCGGAACGGTCGGGCCGGCGCGGCGGGCTACGCGGCGGTGATCGACGCCGAACGCGACGCCGCGGTCTTCTCCAACGCCGGCGGAATCCGGCCCGACGTCGGTCCGCTGCCACACATGATCGACATGGACGACCCCGAACACCTGCATCGGCGCAAGCTCGTCAACACGGGATTCACCCGCAAGCGGGTCGAGGCGAAGATCGACGACATCGCGCGCATCTGCGACGAGCTGATCGACGCCGTGATCGACAAGGGGGAGTGCGACTTCGTCCGCGACCTGGCCGCACCCCTGCCGATGGCGGTCATCGGCGACATGCTCGGGGTCCGTCCGCACGAGCGCGCCATGTTCCTGGAATGGAGTGACGATCTCGTCAAGGCGCAGGGCAGCAACGTGTCCGACGAGATGGTCGCCAAGATGATGTCGGCGTACGTCTCGTTCGTCGACTTCACGATGCGCACGATCGCGGACCGGCGTTCGGCACCCACGGAGGACCTGACCAGTGTTCTGGTGCACGCGGAGATCGACGGGCATCGGCTCACCGACGAGGAGATCGTTGCCGAGACCCTCCTGATCCTGATCGGCGGGGACGAGACGACCCGGCACGTGCTCAGCGGCGGGATGGAGCAGTTGCTGCGGAACCCCGAGCAGCGCGACAAGCTCGTCGCGGACCGTTCGCTGGTCCCGCAGGCACTCGAGGAGATGCTGCGGTGGGTGTCACCCGTGAAGAACATGTGCCGCACCGTGACCCGGGAAGTCGCGTTCCACGGCACGCAGCTGCGCGAGGGCGAGAAGGTGGTGCTGCTCTTCGAGTCGGCGAACTTCGACGAGTCGGTGTTCGCGCACCCGGAACTCTTCGACATCACCCGGAACCCCAATCCGCACATCGCTTTCGGATTCGGTTCGCACTTCTGTCTCGGCAATCAGCTGGCGCGGATCGAGGGCCGGCTGATGTTCGAGCGGCTGCTCGAGCGGATCCCGACGATGGAGCTCGTCTCCGACGCGCCGCTGCCGAGGCGGCCCGCGAACTTCGTCACGGGTATCGAGGAGATGCCGGTCCGCTGGTGACGGGGCCCGCAGGGTGCCCGTCGGGTGCTGGGATCATCGAGTGGTGATACGAATCAGACTCGTGGCCTCCGATCTCGACGGAACGCTGCTGCGTTCCGACCGAACGGTGTCGCCCCGCACCGCGAGGGCGATGGCGGCCGCGCGCGAGGTCGGCATCGAGGTGGTGTGGGCGACGGCACGGGCCCGGCACTCGGTCGACGAACTGGCTCGCTCGTGCGGGTTCCGCGGGGAGGCGATCTGCGCGAACGGTGCCGTCACCCTCGACCTCGCCGGGGGCACCCCGGAGATCACCGGAACGGTCTCCATCGAGGTCGCCGAGGCTCTGGCCGCGATGGAACGGGTCCGGACGCTGGCGCCGGGCGTGGTGTTCGCCAACGTCGGGGCGACGACCTTCGTGGCCGAGCCCGAGTACGCGGCGCTGTGCGACTACACCGACCACCATCGGCACCCGCACGAGATGACGCTCGCCGAGCGGCTGCCGCTGGCGGGCGGCCGGATGGTCAAGATCGTGGCCCGTCATCCCGAGCTGTCGAGCGGCGAGCTGTACCGGCTGGCCGCCGAAGCGGGGGTGGACGGAGTCGAACTGACGCACTCGGGTGCGCCGTACGTCGAGATGGCGGCGTCCGGGGTTTCCAAGGCCAGCGCCCTCGAGCGACTGTGCGCGGCGAGAGGCATCGGCGCGGATGAGGTCGCCGTGATCGGGGACGCGGTCAACGACGTCCCGATGCTGATCTGGGCCGGCACCGCGCTGGCGCCGGCCAACGCGCTGCCAGAGGTCCTCGCGCTCGCCGACCGGGTGTTGCCCTCCAACGACGACGACGGGGTCGCGCGGTACCTCGAGGAGGTCGCGGGCCGCCGGGCCTGACAGCCGGGTCGCCCGGTCCGCCGGGTCTGTCGGCGGGGCAATCAGGCGGCGATCGGCACCAGGATCGCGGCCACGACCGCGACGAGCATCAGTACACCGGCGGGGGCGATGGTCTTGTCGTTCGCGCGCAGGTGCATGACGACCGCACCGAGGAAGTAGGCGATCACGCCGACTGCGGCGGCGAGGCCGATCGGCCACCAGAACAGCCCGGCGATCAGGCCCGCCGCGCCGGCGAGTTCGGCGATCGCGAGCAACCACATCTTGTCGACGGGGAAGCGGACGTTGGTCATGCTCTCGACCTGCTGGGCGTTCTTGGTCAGCTTGCCGACGGCGGAGAACGCCAGAACGAGAGCGAGGAGCACGGACACGATTGCGGCGGCGATGAACATGGGGTGACTCCTTGTGGATCGGTGCCGGCGCTCGTCGCGGCCCCTTCGGAAAAACGAGTGACAGCGAAGAAGCTAGCTCACTTCGGAAAAGCTAGCAACTATCGGTACTGGAGTCGATTGGTAGGGTGGAGGAATGCAGAAGGACGCCGAGGGGCACGAGCCGCGCGAGTGCGATGCCGGGCTGACCCAGGCGTTCAAGTTCCTCGGGAAGCGTTGGAACGGCGTGCTGATCGGCACCCTGACCCAGGGGCCGGCCGGATTCGCCGAGCTCAAACGTGCCGTCGGCGGGATAAGCGATTCGGTCCTCTCCGAGCGCCTGACCGAACTCACCGCAGCGGGACTGGCGCAGCGCACCGTCGACGAGGGTCCGCCGATCACCGTCGTGTACAGCGCAACCGAGGCGAGCAAGGCACTGATCCCCGCCCTCGATGCCATCGCATCCTGGGCGCGGGACAACCTGAAGGACGCGTGACTCAGGCCTCCGCGGCCGGACGATCCGCCCACAGGTGGGACAGGAACCGATGGCTCGGCATGTCGTCGAGCGAGATGAGTGATTCGTAGATCCGCGTGTACGACGTGCGGGTGATCCGCCAGCGACCGTCCCCGTCGCGACGGTAGTCGTCGCGGTAGTACCCGGCGCCGCGGATCAGGCTCTTGGCATCCGGGACGATCACGGTGTCCTCGAACAACCACGACCCCACCGCCGAGTCGCCCGTCACGGTGATCTCCGGATGACTGGCGACGTGGACCGTGGTGATCGACGGGCCGAGCGTCTGGCGCATGAACCCGGCCAGCGCCGCGCGACCCTCGAACATCAGCGGGTCGTCGAGTGCGTGCGTGCCGTACTCGGCAACGATGTCCTCGGCGAGGGTGTCCGCAAACTCGTCCCACCGTTTCAGGTCCAGGGTCCGGAAGTACCGGTACTTGAGCTGTCGGACGTCCTCGATTGCTGCCAGGTCCATGCGCGAAGCATGGCACCGGCCGCGGACGCGGTGTGCGAATTTCGCCGATCCCGTGTATCGAGACCCTGATCGCGGGCCGGAAAGCCGGGCGGGGGAAACGCTTTCGGGCTCGCGGGGTG